>JABMOP010000070.1 GCA_013204125.1 Rhodospirillales bacterium
ACGATTGAGACATCGGAAAGCGACGTATTGGTGCGCTTCAACGACGAGCGCCGCAGCCCCTTGGAATTTGCCGACCTGATCGTCGTTGCATCGGCAAGCGGCGCCGAAATCCGCCTCGGCGACATCGCCAAAATCACGGATCGGTTCGAACTTGCCGAACAACACGTCATATTTAATGGCAGCCGCGCCGCGATTTTGGAAATATCCAAGACCCGGTCTCAGGACACTTTGAAAGTGATCGACGCGGTAACCGCCTTCGTCGATGCAGAACGCCACCGTGCGCCGCCCGGCGTCGCATTTACAATTACCCGCGATATTTCTTCCATCGTCCGCGACCGATTGGGACTTTTGATCAGGAATGGCTGGCAGGGGCTTATCCTGGTGCTCCTCACTTTGTGGCTGTTTTTCAATTTGCGCTTTTCGTTTTGGGTGGCGATGGGATTCCCGGTTTCGTTTATGGGCGCGATTACCATGATGGCGCTGGCCGGGCTTTCCTTCGATATGATCACCATGGTCGGGCTGCTGATCGGTATCGGGTTATTGGTCGATGATGCCATTGTCATCTCCGAAAACATCGCCGCTCATGTCCGCCACGGCAAATCGCCCCGCCAAGCGGCGGTCGACGGCACCAAGCAAGTGGCGCCCGGCGTCATCGCGTCCTTTTTGACCACCATATTCGTGTTCGGCTCACTCGCATTTCTAAAAGGTGAAATCGGCGCCATTTTGAAATTCATGCCGGTCATCTTGATCGTCGTCTTGAGCGTCAGTTTGATCGAAGCCTTTCTGGTTCTCCCTCATCACATTTCCGGCTCCATGAAGCATGGCCTCGCCCGCGAAGTCGCGCCGTTCCGACAAAAACTCGACGCCGGCATCGAACGGTTGCGCGATGGCCCGGTGGCCCGCGCCATCGCGCTTGCGGTTGAATGGCGTTACTTAGCGCTGGGACTGATATTGATGTTGTTTTTCTTTTCCGTCAGCATGGTCGTCGGCGGCGTATTGAAATTCCGCGCTTTTCCCGCCATCGAAGGCAATGTGGTCGAAGCCCGCATCTTAGCGCCGCAAGGTACGCCGCTAACGCGCACCAAAGCCATTGTCCAGCGCGTCGTGGCGGCTATGCGCGGCATCGATGATGAATTGTCGCCGGACCAGCCGGACGGCAAACGGTTGGTCAAAAACATCAATATCCGTTTCAACGAAAACATCGATGCGTTCGAAATCGGACCGCATATCGCGACGATTTCAGTTGATCTTCTGGGCACCGGAGAACGCACTGCCGGCGCCGAGGAAATCCTGCGCCGTTGGCGGGAAAAAGTCGGCGCCGAAGCAGATGTCATTGCCCTTAAATTCACCGAACCGGCCCTCGGCCCAGCCGGGCGCGCCATTGATATCCGCTTAAACGGCGATGATCTCGGCCAATTGAAATCTGCATCCTTGGCCTTGCAGGCATGGCTGCGATCCTACAAGGGCGTCCGCGATTTATCGGATGATTTGCGCCCCGGCAAACCGGAAATTCGGCTAAATTTAAGCCAAGGCGCGACCTCGCTCGGCCTTAACGCCGATATGATAGCGCGGCAATTGCGCTCCGCCTTCCATGGCCGTACCGCGGCGGAAATTCAGGTCGGACCGGAAGCCTATGAAATAGATGTGCGGCTCGACCAAAGCGACAAAAACAGCCTCAACGATCTGGAATATTTCAGCGTCACCGCGCCCGGCGGCGCGCAAATACCGCTTGGCGCCGTTGCCCGGCTGGAATCTGGGCGCGGCATTGCCCGCATCCACCGCATCGATCGCAGGCGCACGATCACGATACAAGGCGATGTCGACACAGCTATCGCCAACACCGCCGAAATCATCACCGATACCGAAGCCAAATTTTTGCCCCAAATGGCGAAAAAATATCCGGGCATCGGCGTTTCTATCCGGGGTCAGGCGCGCGAAGGCGCTAAAACCGGCGGCTCCGTCCGCAATGGGTTCGCCGTCGGCCTGATCGGTGTATATCTGCTGCTAAGCTTCCTGTTCCGCAACTATATAGAACCGTTGATCGTCATGGTCGCCATACCCTTAGGGCTGATCGGCGTCATCTGGGGGCATATAATTCTGGGCCTAGATCTGTCGATGCCGTCAATTGTCGGCTTTGCATCGCTCGCCGGGGTCGTCGTCAATAACGCCATCCTGCTGATGGAATTTATCCGCATCCAGCGGCGCGCCGGCGAAAGCGCGGCAGACGCCGCCTGCCACGCCGCGCGCATGCGGTTTCGCGCTATGTTTCTGACCTCGGCAACAACAATCATGGGGCTTTTGCCGCTTTTGACCGAAACC
>JABMOP010000071.1 GCA_013204125.1 Rhodospirillales bacterium
GATATGCATAATCGGGAAGATCCCGGTATCCAGGTAATAGGCTTCTTCGACTTCGCGGTAATTTGGGATAAGGCGCCGGATTGAAGGATCGCCGTCTTCGAATGGCTGCGGCGCGTGGGCGGAGGCAACCGCATCGATATCCCCGGCGAGGAGCATTTCGGTGAGAGATTTATCGGCCACCGGCGTCAAAGAAACGCCTTCGGGCAGTTTCAGTATCACTTTTTCTTCGCGCCCGGCCTGATTAACCCCGGATTGAAACCATTCGATATCGCCGAGCGGAATTCCAATTTGGTGGACCAGCCAGCCACGGGTATAGATTGCAGCCGTTTGCGCCCATTCGGGGATGCCGACTTTTTTGCCGGCAAGATCGGCAGGGCTTTTAAGCGGGCTATCGTCCCGCACATAAATCGATGATTGGCGGAACACCCGGGATGGAAACACCGGAATACCGATCACCTTGCCGTTGTCTTGGGATATAAAGGAGACAAATTTCCCCATCGACATTTCCGACACTTCCCATTCCTGAAAATTGACGAAACGAGCGAAGATTTCCTCGATCGGCAAGCAGAGGTAATTGAGATCGATGCCGCCCGGCTGGACTGTGCCGTCGATTAGATCGTGAAAATGGTCGTATTCGCTGGCAGCGAAGTTTAAGCGGAGTTTGGTCATCGCTGTTCCTTATCTTTTTACAAACGAATGCCTGTCCTATATATGACTAGATCAGGCCTCTAAATTAACCCCTGAACAAGGTAAGGCAACCCATGGATACTGGCGCCCCCGCCAGACCGTTTTGGCAGCACCCGGCCTTCATACTGGTTATTGCCACCCTCATCATATTGATGTCCTACGGAAGCCGGCAAAGTTTCGGCATCTTTATGATGCCGGTTTCGGTCGATTTGAACTGGGGCCGCGAGGTATTTTCATTCGCCATTGCCATCCAAAATCTGATGTATGGCCTAGCAGCGCCGTTCGTAGGCGCCATCGCCGATAGATGGGGGCCGGTTAAAGTATTGGCGGTTGCCGCTACGCTCTATGTGATCGGCTTGTTTTCGATGTCGCAATCGGTGACACCCGAAACCATGACGCTCAGTGTTGGCTTGTTTGTCGGATTGGGGTCCAGCGGTTGCGCCTTGCCGATGTTGTTGTCGATCGTCGGGCGCACCGCGCCGCCTGAAAAACAAAGCCTTTATTTCGGCATTGTTACGTCTGGCGGCACCGCCGGCCAGCTTCTTATCCTTCCTTTGACGCAAGGCATAATCTCCGGTTACGGCTGGGTCGCGGCAGTCACGGTTCTGGCGTTCATGGTGGCAATGATCCTCCCCCTGGCGTTGGTCTTAAATAAGGCGGCGGCGGAAGGCTTGAAAAAACAAGCGCCGCAATCGCTCGGCAAAGTATTAGGCGAAGCCAAAAGCCATGGCGGATTTATTTTGCTGGTGGTTGGCTTCTTCGTCTGCGGCTTCCAGGTGCAGTTTATCAATTCGCACCTGCCGGCCTATTTGGCCGATAGCCCCTTGGGTACAGCTATGGGCGCCGCCGCCTTGGCGACGATTGGGTTTTTCAACATGATTGGCACTTGGGTCGCCGGTTGGGCTGGTGGGCGGTGGCGTAAAAAATATCTGCTCAGCCTTATTTATTTTTCGCGCTCGGTCGTCATTTTAACGTTTATCTCATTTCCTTTAAGCTATGTTTCGGTGATTTTATTTGCCGCCGCTGTCGGATTTTTATGGCTGGCGACGGTGCCGCTGACATCGGGCATCGTGGTGCAGATATTCGGCCCCCGGTATATTGCGACGCTCTACGGCATTGTCTTTCTAAGCCATCAATTGGGCAGCTTTACCGGCGTTTGGCTGGGTGGGCATATATTCGATCTAACCGGCAGTTACACGGTGGTCTGGTGGGCAATTATTGCGGCAGGGTTGGTGGCCGCCCTTATGCATTTGCCGATCGACGACGGGCCGGTCGAACGGCTGGCCGCCGAAGCCGCCGAATAAATATTAGTCTTCAAACACCGATGGAACCGGCGGTTCCAGCCCAAGCGTATTAACGGCCAACGCGTGGGTCACGCAGCGGCCAACGTAGAGAACCACGCTCATGGCGATTTTCGCATTGGTCACATCCAAAAGCGCATCGAACGCGGCATTGGTATTTTTGCCGAAATTTTTGAACGCGGCGATGGCATAGGTTTGCACCGCTTTTTCGTCATCTGCCATTTTCTTGGCGGCGCCGGGGTCGCAGGAATTGACTTCCGCCAGCCATTCCAACGAATAGCCTAATTTGCGGGCGAGCCGTTCGTGCTGGTTTCGCTCATAATCGTTGCCGGCAAGCACCGCCATGGTCAGCGCCGTTGTTTCCGTCAAATTGGCGGGCATGGCGTCGTTTAATTCGCGCGTCATTTCCATGAAATGGGCCATGGCTTTCGGCGTATTACCGGTGCATTGGAATATTTCGCCAAGATAGCCCAGCCGTTCGACGCGGGCGCGCAGCACCTCTGCCAGGCTCGGATCCAGCTCTTCAAAACTCAAACGGGGGATACGTTGGCTCATTGGGATTGCCTCATCATGCGCCTAGTGCATGTTTTCGCCGCCGTCCACATTGATGGTCTGGCCGGTGATGAAATTACTGGCATCCGATGCCAGGAACATGACCGTTCCTACCAAATCATCGGGCATTTGCGCGCGCTTGAATGTGCGCGAACGGTAGCGGTCTGATTGCGCCTGCATGTATTGGGTTGTAGAGCTCGCCACTTGGGTATCGCTTTCAGTGAACCCCGGCGTAATTGCGTTGACGGCGATATTATCGTCACCGACTTCGCGGGCGAGGGACCGCGTCAAACCGATGACGCCCGCCTTGGACGTCGAATAATGCAGCCGATTGGGCGTTCCCATCCAGAATCGACCAGAAGAAATATTGATGATCTTGCCGCTTCCTTGCTTTTTCATGTGCGGGTAGGCGGCGCGGCAACAAAGGAACATACCGCGCAAATTGACCGCCATCACCCGGTCCCATTCATCAACCGGAATTTCATGCCACGGGCGGCGTTCCAAGACACTCATCATCGAAGCGTTGTTGATCAAAATATCAATGGAGCCGAACTCATCCATCGCCGCCGCCGCCATCTTAAGGGTCGCCGCCTCGTCGGAAATATCAGTGGTGATGGATATTGCCTTGCCGTCGTTATCGGTAATCGCGGCGGCCACCGTACCGCCTTCCTTGGCGGCGATATCTGCGATGACGACATTGGCGCCAGCCTCGGCGAAACGTTGGCTGTAGATTTTGCCGATACCAGTGCCACCGCCGGTGATGATTGCGGTGCGTCCGGCCAAATCGAACAACGGATTGGGTGTGTTCTCGGTCATGCGGTCAATCCCGCGGCAATCGGCTTCGGCCCTTGAACGGCAATCCGGCGCAATGTCCGGGCTTCGGCGGCGTCAAAATCGGTGCGCGCATGCTGGCTCGCAAAATTATCCCACATCAGCAAATCACCCGGCGTCCAGCTATGTTCGTAAATGAATTGGGGTTGTTCCATATGATCGAATAGTTGGGAAAGCAGCGCATCGCTCTCCTCGCGCTCAAGTCCGACAATGTGGTCGCTCATCAGCCGGCTGACGAACAAGGCGCGTTCGCCGGAATCAGGATGGCGGATAACCACCGGATGGGTGAATTGGGGCGCGTCGGCGCGAATGCCGTTACCCTTGATGGTCGGGTTGGTGTCGTAGTCGTAGATATTGAGAACATTCAGCCCGTCGAGGCGCGCCTTCATGGCATCGTCGATCCGCGCGTAAGCCAGGGCCGTGTTGAGGAACAGGGTATTGCCGCCCTGCTTTGGAATTTCTACGGCATTGAGGATGGTCGCCTTGGCCGGATATTCGTAATAGCTTTGGTCGTTATGGAAATGCATCTCGCCTTCGGGCAAAATGCCGGTCATGCCATCCACATCCCGGTTGGAAACATACATGAATTCCTGATCATTTCCGACGATATGGGTAGCAGAGCGAATAGCCTGTATCTCGCCGAACCGGCGGGCAAAATTTGCATGTTGTTCTTGTGTCAGGGGCTGATCCCGGAACAGGACGAGCTTATGATCCAGCCAGGCTTGGCGAATGGTTTTAAACGCGTCATCTGGCAAATCTTTGGTCAAATCGGCGCCGGATATTTCCGCACCGATCGCATCCGATAACGGCGTTACGTTCAGAGCCATGATTTAGCCCTCCGTTTCTTTGGCTGCGCGTCCCGCGGACCTTCCAAGGGAAAGGCGGTTAGTCCCGATACCAACCGCGACCAATCCGATCCCCACCACAACGCTCCAGAGAGGCGGCGCGATCAGAAAAAAGGCGCCGGCAACGATCAAAATTCGCGTCCACCACGCATCGCACCATTTGGAATAACGCTCGATAGCTGCCGCCAGGAGAATCAAGGCGACGGCGGCGGTAATGAAGGTGATCCCGGTTTTCCATACCGGCCCCAACCATAGGAGTTCCGGGCCAAACACGAAGACAAAGGGGACCACAAACGCCGCGAGGGCAAACTTTACCGCATGGCCGGCGATCTTCATCGGATTGTCCTCGGCGATGGACGACGCGGCATAGGCCGCCACCGCCACAGGCGGAGTGATGGCCGACATGACGGCGAAATAAAGGAGGAACATGTGCCCGACCAGAATATTGATACCCAATTGTGTCATCAGCGGCCCAACCAGGACGGCTGCCAGGATATAGGCGCTGGGCGTCGGCATACCGAGGCCGAGCACCACGGTCAGCGCCGCCGCAACCACCAGGGCCATGAACTGGTTGGCATCGGTCATGCCATAAATTATATGAGCGAACTTGGCCGCCAGCCCGGTCATGGTAATTCCAGCGATCACCAAACCGGCCGCAGCGGTGGCGCCTGCCACCGGCACCATGCGGAATGTCGTTTCGGCCAGCGCCTGCCATATACGGAACAACCCCATCCTTGTATCGGCGCGGAAGGCTGCGACGACGATGACGGAGATTGATCCGAACACGGCGACCATGGTCGGTGTATAGCCGTAGAGTAGCGCCCCGGTAAGCACCACCAGCGGCACAAGGAACATGCCGCCCATCTTTAAGGTTTGCCGCATCTTGGGAACTTGCGAAGGGTCCAGGCCGCCAAGCCCAAAGCGTACGGCCCGGAAATGCACCTGGGAATAGACGCAGATGTAATAAAGAATGGCCGGCAAAATCGCGGCAATGGCGATGTCGCGGTATTCGACCCCGGTATATTCGGCCATGATGAAGGCCGCCGAACCCATGACCGGCGGCATGATGGACCCGCCTGTCGACGCCGCAACTTCGATGCCGCCTGCCACGGCCCCTGAATACCCAAGCCGTTTCATCACCGGAATGGTGATAGAGCCGGTGGTGACAACGTCGGAAGTCGGGCTGCCAGAAATCATGCCGTAAAGACCGGACGAAATTACCGCTACCTTGGCCGGGCCGCCCACCTTACCGCCCGAGATTGCAGCGGCAAAATCAAAGAAAAAGTCGGACCCTTTGGCCATATACATCAGCGTGCCGAAAAGCACGAACAAGAAGGCATACGTCGCCGCAACCCGCGCCGGCAACCCCATGATCCCGTCGGTGGTGTAAATCATGATATCGATGAAATGAACGTAATCGATGTAACCATGGCTGAGAACGCCATCCAAATTATGGCCGAAAAAATTGTAAACCATGAAGATGAGGACCACGAAGGTGAGGCCGGCGCCGGTGGTGCGCCGCGTGATTTCTACGGTCAAAAACACCGTCAAAATACCAAAAAATAGATCAAATTCGGATAAAGGACTAAGCAGGGCGATGCGGTTTACCATTGTTTCTGATTGGACGAAAAAATAGATGCCGGTCGCGAGGCTGCCCAGCGATAGCGCAAAGTCGAACCAGCTCGGCTTTAGGGGATCAGACTTAGGCGTTGCGCCAACCGCAAGGAAGGCGATGGTCATCATGCCGCACAAAAATACCGCAACCAGTGCCCAGGGAGCGATGATCAACACGGTCGCCGCGACAATGACATAGACGGCAAGGGCGACAGCCAGCGGCGTCACTAAAAGAGACAGCCAGCCGGTCGGGCGACGGCGCACGCCGACGGAGAACCAGATGGATGGATCGAGAACATTTAAACTAGCCATGAAATAAATAGTTACCCGGCGACGCATTCTCAGCGTCGCCGGGCTCCCTTATCAAATATCTGGAACGGCTTTAGCTGCTATTTCAGCAACCCTTTTTCGCGAAGGTATTTAGCCGCGCCGGGATGGAACGGCGCCTGTCCCGATTCTGCGAGGGTCTTCGCCGAGACGGCTTTTTCCAGTAGGCGATGGGCTTTCCTGAACTTTACGACCTGCTCGACCACACCCTTGGTGAGATTGTATGCGGTTTCATCGTCCATGCTGGCATTGGCGACTACAGACATGCCAACGCAGACCGAGGGCGTGTCGGCGGCCAGGAACGCGTATTCGGACGCCTTGAAATTGCACGGCGAGGCGCCGAGGTTCCCAACTATCTTATCGACGGTGGACTGCGTCATAGGCAGCATGGAAAGTTCGATGCCCTTGGCCATTTCGCGTACCCGGGGGTGCCTGTAGGAAATACCCAATACGGCCACGTCGATGCGGCGATCGAGCATCAGGGACGTCATTTCGCGGGACGCGGCGCGCACCACTTGGCCGCCCCAGCTCTTGATCGCTTCCTGGGTCGCGCCGACATCGGCGAGAACAGCGAGGCTCACATCGCCGTCCATATTACCGGGCCGGTTGAGCGCGACGCGCATGGCTGGTTTTTTCGAACCGATATCGGCCAGGCTTTTGATGCCGTTCTTATCCGCCCAGGACTTGTTGGCGAGAATATGGGTCACCTGAAAGCGCGAAGCCGGATTGAATGGCCGGAACAGATGGCGCAGACTACCAAGCTTGCGATTGATGGGCGGGCGCCCGGCGACCGCGAGGGCCAGTTCCGTATCGGAAATGAAGGCGATCGGCACTTTATTTTGATCGATCAGCATGGCATTGGCCAAGCCGCCCGAAGATGTCTGGTAGGTGACGGTGGAGCCGGGATAGGCCGCGTTCAAGGCCCCATCCAGGCCGACGCCGATGGTGGAAATCAATCCACCTGGGCTGTAACCGGCAACGGTCAGGTTATATTTTTGAGCGCCGGCCGGAAATGCGGCCAGAACTGCAAGTGCGGCAATAGCAAATGCTTTGAATTTCATTTTACTTCCTCCCAAATTTTGCCCCGGAATTTGTATACTAAGGGGCAGTTTCGTGATAACCAAATTCACATATAAATTCCAAGGTAAGCTTATACAATTAAAAAGTAAAATACACTCTTGAAGCTTATTTAGTATCGTCTAAAATACTTAGAATTCTTAGCAATTTTACAGTGACCGTCCTTCAAGGCTTCGCTTAAGGGGGGACGGACATGCAAAGAATTAGGTGGAGCCGCCCCAGCGTTACCGGGAAACTGTTATCCCGGTGCGATTCCGCCGCTGATAAATGCGGCATAAATCAGCCCTCGGCCGCCGATAAACGCAGCTTTTAGAGGACGCAATCTGGAGAAGACTTAATGAATGCGAAAACGAAGAAGCCAAAAGGCGCCAAAATCGAAGGCGTTAAGGATTTAAGAAACACCATCGATTGGCTACGCAAAGAAGGCGATTTCATTGACACCGACGTTGAGGTGGATCCCGATCTGGAAGTGACCGCTATTCAAAAGCATTTGGACGGGTCCTGCCCGATCTTGTTCGAAAATGTTAAAGGCAAGCCGAACAACCGGGTCATCACCAACCTTTTTGGTGATATGAACGTCATCAACAAGATGTTCGGCTGGGAAGACGATACCGACCGTACACGGAAACTGGCGTACGCCCTTTCTCACCCGATTGCACCGCAAGTCATTTCCAGTGAAGACGCGCCGTCGCAGCAACACGTTATCGAAAACCCGAAAGACGTGAACGAATACATGGTGCCCATTCGCCATACGGAATATGAGCCCGAATTGACCGTCGGGTCCGGAAACCGGGTTGTGACCGGCGAATACTTCGACGGCGGCACTGACCTCGGCTACAACCGTATGAATTTCCGCTGGGGCAATATCGGCA
>JABMOP010000001.1 GCA_013204125.1 Rhodospirillales bacterium
ATCGTCACGATAGCCAAAAAATACCCCACTCGATTTAGGCCTTCGGGTGGTGGGCGGTCCCTCAATTACAGGATCCATAACATCAAGCCGGACCGCGTCGATGACGGAGACCGCGCTGCTTTTATCAAGAGAGCCGAAGAGATTATTGCCAAAGGGGGCGTCGGTTTCGGCGAAACGGCGGCGCTCCATTTTTCCTTTTTTGATGGCCATCCGTTCGAGGAAACCCAGCCCGACCACCCGCTTTATCTGTTGCTTGCCGATTTGGCGGCAAAGTACGATGTGCCCCTCGACCTTCATGTGGAAGCGGTGGCGAAAAAATGGACCGTTCCAAAGGAATTCCATAAGCGAAGCCCCAGCAACCCAAATTATGTCGATGAGAACTTGAAGGCTCTCGAACGGTTGCTTGCCCATAACCCCAAGGCCAAGATTATTTGGGTTCACTTGGGGATGGATTCGACCGATTATCGTTCACCCGCCTTGACCCGGCGGCTTCTGGCGACCTATCCCAACCTAAATATCAGCATAACGGGCAGCCAACATGCCCGGAAATACTGGCTTATGATTGGAGGATTCCGAATTAATCCGGAATGGAAAGATGTAATCGTGGCGTTTCCAGACCGTTTCATGATCGGCGCGGACACCTTTTACCAGCCGGAAAATACCGACCGGGAGTTTCCGCAAAACATTAAGCGCGCCAGCAAAATTGTCCGCTTGCCGCTCCTGCCGCCTGCCGTCGCCCGCAAAGTCGCCTTTGAGAACGCGCAGCGCCTGTTCAAGATAAAGCTGATTAACGCAGACGACTATCCATTGCCCGGCGGCAGCCTGCAAATGAGCAGACCCAAAGGCATGGCCGGAAAAGGAAAGTTTAGCGAGCAGGTCGAGAAGCGGATGCGCAACATGGACGCGGACGGCGACGGGCGCGTGGCGCGGTCTGAATTCACGGGTCCGCCAAATAACTTTGCGAGGATCGATGCAGATAAGGATGGGTTCCTGACGGCGCAGGAATTCGATGCGTTTCTGAAAAAAGCCAAAGCCCACCGAGCCGGCGGTGCGCAGAAAACTAAATTGAAGCAAGGTGGCGGTGGGCCGATAAAAGCGCCCAATGGCAAAACCGCGGCGCAAATAATCGGCAATTCAGACCAAGACGGCGATGGCAAACTAAGCCGTGCTGAGTTCCAGGGAAACCCCAGGGCTTTTCCAAAAATCGACAAAAACAAGGACGGGTTGCTCACTAAACAGGAGTTCGAAACCTTCTGGCGGTTTTTGAAAGCCAAACAGGGCGGGTAGGATTGGCGTTCGGAATTTGCTAGTCTTTCCCCATGGCGCATGATCACGCTCACGACCTCAGGTCCAGCAACGAGACCCGCGTTTTCTGGGCGCTTATCATTACTGCCGCTTTCATGGTGGTCGAAGTGGTGGGCGGGCTCATTTCAGGATCGCTCGCGCTGCTCGCCGATGCCGGGCATATGCTCACCGATGCCATCGCGCTTTTGTTTTCGTGGATTGCGTTTCGCATGGGCCGTCGGTCGGCGGATGAAAAACGCTCCTACGGCTATCACCGGATGCAGATTGTCGCTGCCTTCGTCAACGGGCTGACCCTGGTGATCGTCGTCGGCTGGATCGCCATCGAAGCGCTGCGCCGTATCATGACGCCGGTGGAAATCATGGGCGAAGCCATGCTCGGCGTCGCCATCGCTGGGCTGATCGTCAATTTGGCCGCGTTCTGGATTATCCATGGCGGCGACCGGGAAAATCTTAATTTGGCCAGCGCCGCGGCGCATATCATGGGCGATATTTTAGGGTCAGCGGCGACCATTATCGCCGCCGGCATCATTTTGGTATTTGGCTGGGCCATCGCCGATCCGGTGCTGTCGATTTTGGTGGCGCTTTTGATCCTCAAAAGCTCGTGGTCGATCATCCGCAAATCGGCGCATATTTTATTGGAAGGCGCGCCCGATTGGCTCGATGTTGATGAATTGAAAGAACGGCTGGTCGGCGCCTTGCCGCAAGTCACCGATATCCATCATGTGCACGCCTGGTCGCTGACTACCGAACGTCCGATGATCACTCTTCATGCAAATATTTCGGATGAAAGCGGGGCCACCGAAACCCTTGTCGGCATCAAACGCGTGCTGGCCGAAGATTACGGCATCACCCATTCGACCATTCAAATCGAATGCGGCGATTGCACGGATGATTAATCGAAGGCTTCGTCCCAGGTGCCTTGGGTCGCCGCTTTGGAATATTCGGTGGCGCGATTTTCGAAAAAATTAGCATGCTCGACCGCGTTGAGCATGGTGTCGAGCCAAGGCAGCGGATGTTCCTGGATGCGGTACATCGGCTGCAGGCCCAACTGCGCCAAGCGCCGATCGGCGATGAAGCGGATATATAATTTGATGTCTTCGGATGTCAGCCCTTCGACCGCGCCCAGCTCGAACGCTAAATCAACGAACGCGTCTTCGTGGGTGACGATGGTCTCGCAGGCTTTATAAAGATCGCGTTGAAACTGCTCGGTCCAGATTTCCGGATTTTCCGAAACGAAGGTGCGGAACAATTTGATGATCGACGCGCTGTGCAGGCTTTCGTCGCGGACGCTCCAGGTAACGATCTGGCCCATGCCCTTCATCTTGTTGAAGCGCGGGAAGTTGAGCAGAATTGCGAAGCTGGCGAACAATTGCAGCCCTTCGGTGAAGCCGCCGAAGACAGCCAGGGTCATGGCGATATCTGATTTCGATTGGGTGCCGAATTCCTGCATGTAATCGTATTTGTCCTTCATTTCTTTATATTGAAGGAAGGCGGAATATTCGGATTCGGGAATACCAATTGTGTCCAGAAGGTAAGAATAGGCGGCAATGTGGATGGTTTCGGTATTGGAAAACGCGGCCAACATCATCTGCACTTCGGTCGGCTTAAAAACACCGGCGTAATGTTTCATGTAGCAGTTATTGACCTCGATATCCGCTTGCGTAAAAAAGCGGAAAATCTGCGTCATCAGATGACGCTCGGTCTCATTTAACTTGTTGTGCCAATCTTTTACATCATCGGCGAGCGGCACTTCTTCGGGCAGCCAATGCACCTGTTGCTGGATTTGCCAGGCTTCGAAGCACCATGGGTAGGCGAAGGGTTTATAAACCGGCTTGGCATCCAACAACGACATTAACTTTAACTCCGTGGTTTAGTCTCTGGCCTCATCCTGAGCTTGTCGAAGGAGCGGCAGGTTCCCCCCATGCTTCGACAGGCTCAGCATGAGGTTTGTTTCAAATTACTGACAGGCGAGGCATTCTTCGTAATCTGTGCTTTCTTCGCCGTCGTCCGCTTGCATTGCGGCAAGGGGCAAGGGCTCGTTCCCGGCACCCGGCAACGGCATCGGCGCGAAATGGTCGTTGTTCGCCACAATTTGCACCGTCGATACATCTTCGGCCCGCTGAATGGATTTTGAGCGGCAGTAATAAAGGCTCTTCAATCCATGCTTCCACGCCATCAAATGGATCTGATGTAAATCGCGCTTATGCACATTGGCGGGCAGGAAAATATTGACCGATTGCGATTGGTCGATATAGGGGGTGCGGTCGCCGGCCAGCTCGATAACCCAGCGCTGATCCAATTCAAAGGCCGTCTTAAAGACGTCTTTTTCATCGTCCGAGAGGAAGTCCAGATGTTGGACCGAGCCTTCGTGAACGGTAATCGACGTCCAGGTTTCTTCGTCGTTGCGGCCTTTTTCGGCCAACAGCGATTGGAGGTGCCGGTTGCGCACATTGAACGATCCGGACAGGGTCTTGTGGGTATAGGAATTGCCGCTGATCGGCTCGATCCCGGCCGATGTACCGCCGCAGATGATCGAAATAGAAGCCGTCGGCGCGATCGCGGTTTTGCAGGAAAAGCGCACATTCATGCCGTAATCGGCGGCGTCCGGGCAGGCGCCGCGCTCGATGGCTAGAACCTCGCTCGCCGCATCGGCGCGTTCTTGAATATGGCGAAACATTTTCAAGTTCCAGGCTTTAGCCATAGCGGTTTCGAACGGCACGCGGTTGGCTTGCAGGAACGAATGGAAGCCCATGGCGCCAAGCCCGACGGAGCGTTCGCGCATCGCCGAATATTTGGCCCGTTCCATGCCGTCCGGTGCGTTGTCGATGAAATCTTGCAAAACATTGTCTAAGAAACGCAGCACATCTTCGATGAACAACGGATGATCGCGCCATTCCATGAAGCGTTCCAGATTGAGCGATGAGAGGCAACAGACCGCGGTGCGCTCATTGCCCAAATGATCGACGCCGGTAGGTAATGTGATTTCAGAACATAAATTCGATGTCTTAACGCTGAGCCCAGCCAATTTATGGTGTTCGGGAACGGCGCGGTTCACATGATCGGAAAAAACGATATAAGGCTCGCCCACTTCGACGCGCGCGGTCAAAAGTCTGATCCAAAGATCACGGGCTGGAATTTTTCGGATCGGGGCGTTGTCCAATGGGCTGACCAAGGCCCAATCTTCGCCCGCTTCGACGGCGCGCATGAAGGCATCGGGCACCAAAACGCCGTGATGCAAATTGGGTGCTTTGCGGTTCGGATCGCCGCCGGTCGGCCGGCGCAGCTCGATGAATTCCTCGATTTCCGGATGGCTCATCGGCAAATAAACGGCGGCCGAGCCGCGCCGCAGCGAGCCTTGGCTGATGGCCAGGGTCAGGCTGTCCATGACGCGGATGAAGGGGATGACGCCGGATGTTTTGCCGGCAATGCCGACCTGTTCGCCGATCGAGCGCAAATTTCCCCAATAGCTGCCGATGCCGCCGCCGTTCGAGGCGAGCCAGACATTTTCGGTCCAAAGACCGACGATGCCTTTCAAGCTGTCGGTGCTTTCGTTCAAAAAACACGATATGGGCAGGCCCCGGTCGGCGCCGCCGTTGGAGAGAACCGGCGTTGATGCCATGAACCAATGGTTGCTGAGGTAATCGTAAATGCGCTGGGCATGGCCGTCATCGGAGCCATATCGGCTGGCGACGCGCGCAAATAATTCCTGGAAACTTTCGTCCGGTAGAAGGTAGCGGTCTTCAAGCACGGCTTTGCCAAAATCGGTAAGCCGATCATCGCGCGTCTGGTCGGTTTTGACCCTCGGCCCTTTTTTAGTTTGAATTGAATCGAGCAACGTGACCTCCAACAATAATCATGCCTGACCGTTCATAAAAAACGGGTCCGGGACTGTATCGATTGGGCAAATGACGAAGCAAACCCCAGATATTTGAGTGCGCTTAGTCCTTTAAAAGCCCCCGTTTTAGCCCCGCCGTTATTTATACGCTTCGAGCCTATTTAAAGCCCGATAGGCGGTTTCCTTGAGTGTCAGCGACCCTTCCTCGGCGCCGAAATGACAGAACGCCGCCGTTTTTTATAGGTCAGGTGAGGAATGGAATTCCCAGGGCCGACACACCACATATAGTAGACGGTTTTATAAAAGCGTCAATAGGTTGAATTACAGTTAAGATGAAAATTTTCGCCACGCGGCATTTTTAGCGCAATTTTTCGTCATACTTCGTCTTCGTCGATGGTCCAGGGCTCTTTCAGGGCTTCGGCGACCCATTCTTTGACCCATTCATTGGCCAGCATGGCGTCCATATAGGCCCGCGATATTTCATCGACTTCGATGCCATAGCCCTCGAAGCGAAAGACCACCGGCGCGTACATCACATCGGCAATGGTGAAATCGCCAAATAAATAAGGTCCGTTCCCTGCCACCGCCCGGCATTGGGTCCAGATTTCCTGAATGCGCCTAATATCTTTTGCGGCTTCCGCCGATGGTGTTCGCTCGTCCACCTTGCGGCGGATGTTCATCGGAAATTCGCCGCGCAGCCCAAAGAAACCGGTCGCCATTTCAGCCGAAATAGAGCGCGCGTGGGCGCGTTGCCCGCTATCGGCCGGCCAGAGGTTTCTCTCCGGCGCTAATTCGGCCACGTATTCGGCGATGGCGAGGGATTCCCAGATGATTTTATTGCCATGGCGCAGCACCGGCACTTTGCCGGCCGGCGTTTCAGCCCCCATGGTCTCCGTGTGGCCGTCTTCGAACAATCGGATCAGCTTTTCATCGAATTCGAGGCCCGATGCTTTCGTCGCCAGCCAGCCGCGCAACGACCAGGATGAATAGTTTTTGTTTCCGATGGTGAGGATAAGATCGGCCATAGGGGCTCCTACATGGTTGGGCGGTGATTATAAAGCGGCCGGGCAGGGGCGCCAAGATAAGGCCTCAACCTTATGCCTAATCTTGCCCGCATCGATGCCGAATGCTAGGGTCCGCGCCGGCCCGAAAGGCACTTTACGAACACACTCGAAAGGTTAATTCCATGGCGCTCGACAAGGACGCTGTCGCCAATATTGCGAAGCTGGCGCGTATCCGCATCGACGCGGTCGAGCTTGAAACCTTGGCCGGCGAGCTTTCGCTCATCCTCGGCTGGATCGAACAGCTGGATGAGGTCGGCACCGATGATGTTGAAGCCATGACCAGCGTTACCGAAATGGAATGGTCGTCGCGCCAAGATGTGGTTGCCGACGGTGATTGCGTCGATAAGGTTCTGGCCAACGCGCCCGATCCGGTCGGCGCGTTTTTCACTGTGCCGAAGGTGATTGAATGAGCGCCCGGCTTACATCTTTGGGCGTCGCCGGCGCACGTGATGGCTTGGTGGCCGGGGATTTCACTTCCGAAGAGCTGACCGCCGCCAATCTTGCCGCGATGGAAGCTGCGCGCGGGCTGAACGCGTTTATCACAGAAACCCCGGAAATCGCGTTGGAAGCTGCGCGGCGTTCGGACGTGCGCCGCCAAAACGGCGATGCGCTCGGCCCCTTGGATGGGGTGCCGGTGGCAATTAAAGACCTCTATTGCACCGAAGGCGTTTTGACCACCGCCGCATCGCATATTTTGGACGGCTTTGCGCCGCCTTACGAATCCACAGTTTCGGCAAATTTGCGCGCTGCCGGTATGGCCATGTTGGGCAAGACCAACATGGATGAATTCGCCATGGGCTCGGCCAATATCACCAGCCATTATGGCAAAGTGATAAACCCATGGAAGGGATCGGACGGTAAGGATCTGGTGCCCGGCGGCTCGTCCGGCGGCTCGGCTGCGGCGGTCGCGGCCGATTTGGCGACCTGTGCGATAGGATCAGACACCGGCGGCTCGATCCGCCAGCCGGCAT
>JABMOP010000072.1 GCA_013204125.1 Rhodospirillales bacterium
CATCTAATTCCTTGGCCAGGGTTTTAAGACCCCGTGTGATTTCACTAATTTCCTGAACCCGGTTTTCGGTGCGGCTGTTGCCTTGCATCAATTGCAGGTAATCGACAACGACCAAACCCAAATTGTGCTGGCTTTTCAGCCGCCGGGCGCGGGTGCGCAACATGTTGACTGTGAGTGCCGGCGTATCGTCGATGAAAATCGGTAAATCGTGGAGCATACGAGAGGCTTCCACTAATTTATCAAACTCGTCGTTGGTCAATTTCCCACGGCGCATTTTATCGGACGGTATTTCGGTCTGCTCCGACAAAATACGCGCGGCCAATTGTTCCGCTGACATTTCCAATGAGAAAAATCCAACCACCGCCCCGTTGGTTGTCTTTTTTCGTCCATTTGCGTCGGTTTCGAATTCGTAATCATAAGCGGCATTGAAGGCGATATTTGTTGCCAGCGCGGTTTTGCCCATCGATGGGCGTCCAGCCAGGATAATAAGATCAGACGGATGTAATCCGCCCATAAGTTCATCAATATCGCGGAGTCCGGTGCCGACGCCGCTCAAACCGCCGTCTTTTTTGTGTGCTAATTCGGCGCTTTGGATGGCTTCCTTGATCGACGTTTCAAACGATTGAAACCCGCCTTCCAATTCGCCGGTCATCGCCAAATCGTAGAGCTGTTGCTCGGCATCCCCGATTTGCCGCATCGCGGCATCGTCCACTTCCGGGCCATAGGCGCGGTTGACCACTTCTTCGCCATAACCGATGAGTTGGCGCTTGAGATGTAGATCATAAATGATCTGGCCATATTCTTGGGCATTGATAATCGACACCATCGATGCCGCCAACTCGGCCAGATAATTGGCGCCGCCGACATCAGCCAGTGCGTCGTCTTGTTCGAAGAAATTTATCAAGGTGACGGGATCGGCGATTTGGTTGACGTTCAACAATTTAGAAATGGCTTCATAAATTCTGCCATGCACCGGATCGGCGAAATGCTCGGGCCTTAGGAAATCGGAAATTCGGTCATAGGCGTTGTTGTTTGCCATAAGCGCACCCAGAAGCGCTTTTTCCGCCTGATAGTTATGCGGCGGGGAACGAAACACGGGAAGCGTGCGGTCTTCAGATGCGACCGGGATGAGGGGCGCGTTTTCATGGAGTGCTGTTGCCATGACCGACAACTTAAACTGAGAGCGAGAGTCTGGGAAGGCGGATTCAATTCACAGGCATGAGGATATCGGGGATAACTTTGAAATATACTTGTTGACCTATTGCGAAGCTTGGCGACCCGATATTTCGATCGCGGTTAAGCGGCGTGAATTGTTCGGGTGTCGGATTTCTGAACGGAGAATTCTGACTTCGCGATATAATCTCGGGTGACGGGGACCGCGCTGCAATCATGTGTCAGCTGAATTTGGAAGACGGTCAGGTTCATGTAGCGGAAGGCGACTTCACTCCCCGCCAGATAAAATTCCCACATACGGCAAAACCGTTCGTCGTATAATTCCGCTACCTGGCTGCGCACCGCTTGAAAGCGTTTCCGCCAAGCGCGCACCGTTTCGGCATAGTGGGGGCCAAGAAATTCGATATCGGTTACCACGAGGCCGGCTTTTTCGATGGGCGGCATGACTTCCGATAGGGAAGGGATGTAGCCACCTGGGAAAATATACTTACGGATCCACGGGTCCGTCGAACTCGGCGGGCCGCTGCGCCCGATAGTGTGTAAAAGCGCAACGCCGTCTTTTTTGAGGATATTGCTCATTTTACTGAAAAAAGCTTGGTAATGAAGAATGCCAACATGTTCGAACATACCGACCGAGACGATGCGGTCAAATTCTCCGTCGAGGGACCGGTAATCGCGCAAGTGAAATTTAACCTGATCCGCCAAGCCTTCTTGCGCCGCGCGTTCGTTGGAAACTTGGTGCTGTTCTTCCGATAGGGTAACGCCCGAAACCTGGGCGCCAAAATGCCGCGCGAAGTACAGACCCATGCCGCCCCACCCTGAGCCAATGTCGAGAACGCGCTGGCCTTTTTTCAGCAACAGCTTGGCGGCGATATGGCTTTTTTTATTTTCTTGGGCGGTGTCGAGGTCGGTGTCCGGTGACGGAAAATATGCGCATGAATATTGCCGGTCGCGATCAAGGAACATTTTGTACAGATCGCCTGACAAATCATAATGATGGGCGATATTGCGTTTGGCCCGGCTGGCGGGATTGAATTGCTGGAAGTGGCGGAACATTTTATCAAGAGCTTGCGCCAGATCATGGAACTTGTGATTTCCAGTCCGCTTAATGTTTTCAGCAAACAGTGCCAATAAATCGTAGATGGTAGAGCCGTTTTCTATGGTCAAACGGCCTTCGGTGTAGCCTTCGCCAAGCGCGATGGAAGGTGCAAACAGCAATTTCCAAGGCATCAGACGGTCATGAAATCGCATTGTGACTTTTGGCTGGCGGCCATCGCCATAGCTATGCACGGCGCCGCCAGCGTCAATTACTTCCAAGGTTCCACTTACTACGATTCGGCGCAACACCGACCCGACTGGAAACATCCGACCAACCTCCTATTGATGCGGACCTCAGTAACAACCCTCGCGTAAATTATAACCGTAAATTGTAATCCTGCGCTATAGCTTATTGACCTATTTGTCTTCTTTTTCTTCTTCCGGCTGCTCGCCATCGGCCTCTTCAGAACCGTCATCCGAAGCGCCGCTTTCGGCATCGG
>JABMOP010000073.1 GCA_013204125.1 Rhodospirillales bacterium
AGCGCCGCCACCATTATCCGCCACGGCAATTGGCTGATGGGCACCGAAACCTTGGCCGAAGACAAACGCCGAGATCTTTTGTCGCGCGCCGCCAAGGGCGAATTTTTAAGCGCGCTGGCGATGTCGGAACCGCAGACCGGATCGGACGTCTCCAACATTCAGACCCGGGCCAAGCGCGACGGAGACGATTGGCTGATCACCGGCAATAAATATTGGTGCACCTTTGCCGACGGCGCCGATTGCATCATCGTCATTGCGCGCACCGATCCGGAAATTGACCCCCGACACCCGCACCGGGGCCTGACCGCGCTCCGGGTTGAAAAACCGCGCGGCGCATTTACCGAAGGTCTTTCCGGCACGGTTATTCCCAAGATCGGCTATTTCGGCTGGAAGACGTGGGAATTGGCGTTCGACAATGTGCGCGTGCCTTCAGATGCGGTCTTGGGCGAAGAGGGGCGCGGTTTTTATTTGATGGCGGAAAGCTTGGAGACGGCGCGCGCCCATACCGCGGCGCGCGCCATCGGCCTTGCCCAAGGGGCTTTGGAAGATTCCATTAAATATGCTCAGGAGCGCGAACAATTTGGCAAACCGATTGCCGAGTTTCAGGCCATCCGCTTCAAGATCGCAACCATGGCGACGGAAATCGAAGCGGCGATGCAATTGCTGCACCATGTCTGCACGGAAATTGATTCAGGGAGACGATGCGACACCGAAGCCGCCATGGTCAAATATTTCGCCTGCGAAATGGCCGAACGGGTGACCAGCGAAGGCATCCAGATTCACGGCGGCGCCGGCTACACCACACACCATCAGGTGGCGCGCTATTGGCGGGATGCGCGGCTGACCAAAATTTTCGAAGGCACATCGGAAATCCAGCAGCGCATCATTTCCGATAATCTTCTGGGCCGGGCGCGGGATTAGGGAAGGATTAGAAACCATGAGCTTCGAGATCGTCCCGCTTGGCCAAACCCTCGGCGCTGAAATCAAGGGCCTTGATCTGACCCAAAAATTGGATACGGAAACATTGGCGGCGGTGCGCGCAGCGTGGCTCGAACATTTGGTGCTTTTGTTTCGCGGCCAAAGCCTGAACGACGAGAAACTTGTCGCTTTTTCAAAACAATTCGGCGAATTGGACTCTGTGCCGACCTGGGACCAATTTCACAGCCCCGGCCACGCACAAGTCCTGGTCATTTCCAATGTCATCGAGGCCGGCAAAGCCATCGGCGTCTTGGGCGACGGCGAAGCCGCGTGGCACACCGACATGTCCTATATCGAACGCCCGCCGACGGCTTCCATCCTGCACGCCCATGAAATCCCGGATACGGGCGGCGATACCAGTTGGATCAACATGTATGCGGTGCTGGACGCCGTGCCGCCGGAATTGAGGGCCGAGATCGAGGGCCTTGAGCTCAACCATGACGCCACCCATGACAGCAGCGCCACTTTGCGCCCAGGATTAGACGCCGTGGCCGATGTCAGCCGGATGCCGGGCGCCCGCCATCCGATCATCCGTAGGCACCCGGAAAGCGGCCGTCCCGCGCTTTATTTTGGGCGGCGCCTCA
This sequence comes from Rhodospirillales bacterium, assembly GCA_013204125.1. Taxonomy (GTDB): domain Bacteria; phylum Pseudomonadota; class Alphaproteobacteria; order Rhodospirillales; family UBA2165; genus JABMOP01. Next base: position 1,563 of record JABMOP010000073.1, read on the forward strand.
ACGCTTATGTGGTGGGCATGGAAATCGAACAAAGCGAGGCCTTGCTCGACCGGCTTTGGACCTATTGTTCAGAAGACAAATTTATTTTTTGCCATCAATGGCAATTGGGCGATGTCGTAATGTGGGACAACCGTTGCACCATGCACCGGCGCGGCAGCTTTGATCCCGCCCAGCGCCGCATCATGCACCGCACCGAAATCATCGGCGAGAAACCGTCGGCTGCCTAACCGTCCAGATTTCCCAAAAACGCGCTATAGCGGGCGTAGCGCCAATCATTGTCGGCCATGCCGCTCCCGGTTTCGGCGCAGAGCTTGGCGGCCATATCGAGCGCCCATCCCGCTTCCAGCAACTTCGTCCCGGCGCCGAATAAATCACGTCGCAATTGGGCCGGCGTGAAATCAATCTCATCCAATCGCCGAAGCGCATTTCCAAGGAGCTTCGCCGTCGTCACCATGGACAGCCCGCAGCGCCAATTGGAGACCACCACTTGCAGGCGCGGCCAGGCGGTGGCAATCAAATTCGGTGCCAAAAGGATGCTTTCCCGCGTCCAGGCATCGCCCATCTTACTCGCCAAAAAACTGCCGTTTTCGCCGATGGCGTCGGCCAAATCCCTAAGCCGTCGTTTAAGGATGGCTATTTCCGGCGGCTCGCCGGAGCCTTCCAAAAATAAAATGCCGAGATTATGGATGGCGGCAAGTACATTCAAATCAGTACACGGCGCAGAGGAAAAGCGGGGATCAGAATAATCGACGGTTTGGTCCGGCTTCGGTCCACCGCCTTTGAGCCAATGATCGGCGACGATTTTTATACGCGATGCTTCACCGATCAATTCGGCCCCGCGCTCCATCCAGAAATGAGCATGAAAGCGCGCATGCTCCCGGTGGTAGGCGGAAATATTGCGCAGCGCCTGAATTTGCGGCAAATCTTTTGGCAAACCGGAAGCGGCGGGCGACGCGGCTTCCGGTGCCGCGCCATCGCCTTCTAGAATTTCTCCCCCGCCGGAAAAATCCGCCGGCACGGCATAATGGGCCAGCCGGTTCAACCCGGCGATTGATTGCAGATATCCGATTTGGGCGAGCAGCTCTTCTGCCCCTTCTGGTAGATCACCGCCCCCGGCCTCGGCCAGCGCCCGTGCGCCAATCGCCAATTCCGCCGCTGCCCGGTCGGCGGCCACGGCGGCGCGCAGCCGGTCGATATCTCCGGTCTCGCCATAAGCCGGCATCGCCAAATGTTCGAGCCTTGATTTGAGCGCACCGAGATCGGCATCCGCGCCGCCGGCCAAACGGGCAACCAACCCTTGGGCTTCTTCCACCAGTTCCATCAAGCTGCTCATGACGCGGTCCTCCCAATATTATTCGGCTGATTGGACCAAGCCGACCGGGCGCGGTCAAGTTGAAGGCGCGGGATTGAGTGATATAGTGGCCTTCAAGATAAATAGTTGAACGAAAAAATTTAGGAGGCAGGGTATGGAAATCCGTATGGATGGACGGCGCGCGTTGATTACCGGGGGCAGCCGGGGGCTTGGCCGCGCCATGGCGATGCGCTTTGCAGAATCGGGCGCAGATGTAGCAATCGTTGCCAGACGCGGCGACGTGTTGGACAAGACCCGCGCCGAAATCGAAGCCATATCGGATGGCAAAGTTGTCACCTGCGTCGGCGATGTATCCAAAGCCCAAGACGTCGAGCGGGTATTCGCCGAGGCCGAGGACGCCCTCGGCGGTATCGATATATTGGTCAATAACGCCGGCACGTCTGCGGCAAAACCGTTCCTGGAGCTGAGCGATGAAGATTGGCAGGTGGATTTAGAGCTAAAGCTATTCGGCGCCATCCGTATGATCCGCTTGGGCTTGCCGGGAATGAAGGAACGCGGCTGGGGCCGCATCATCAATATCTTGAACACCGGCGCCAAGGCGCCCCGCGCCGGATCGACGCCGACCACGGTTTCGCGCGCCGCCGGGCTCAGCCTGACAAAATCTCTGTCGCTCGAATACGCGCCGCATGGAATATTGGTCAACGCGCTTTGCACCGGATTGATTGTCACGGACCAATTGGAAAGCATGCGCGACCGCGCAGCGCCGGAGAAAAGCCTCGAAGAGTTCGAAAAATTCATGGGCGAGCGCGTGCCTTTGGGGCGCATGGGGACGGCGGAAGAATACGCCAATGTCGCCTGTTTGCTGGCCTCCGACGCCGGCGGCTATGTTACCGGCACGGCAATTAATATCGACGGCGGCTCTGCGCCGGTTACGTAAACTTTAAAGAAGGCATGTAAAGAATGACCGATATGGGATGGGATATTAAGGCGGATGTGGTGGTTGTCGGCGGCGGCGGCGCAGGGCTTTGCGCCGGTCTGGCGGCAGCCAAAGCAGGCGCCAAAACCATCGTTTTAGAAAAAACCGGAACGCCCGGCGGCAAGACCGCAATTTCGATCGGCATCATGACCGCATCCGGCACATCGGTGCAAAAAGCCGCCGGCATTCGCGATAGCCACGCCCGCCACTTGGCCGACGTCAAAGCAATGGCCAAACAAACCGGCACCAAAATCGACGAAGACACCACCAAGTTCATGATGCGCGTCTGTTCGGCTGAAATCGAAAACCTGATCGATCTTGGCGTTAAATTTACCGGCCCGCACCCGGAAGGCCCGCACCAGACACCCCGCATGCATGTGGTTCAGCCCGATTGCCGCCGCTTGGTCAAAATTTTGGTCGCCGCCGCAAAAAAATATGGCGCCGGCATCGAATGTAATACGCCGGGGGCGGAATTGATCCTCGATCACCACGGCAAAGTTGCGGGGGTGCGCACCGACGGCAAAAAAGGTCCGCGTTGTATCAAGGCGGGCGCGGTTGTCCTGGCGGCGGGCGATTACAGCGCAAATCTGGATATGGTGACGTCCCTTGCGCCGAAACTGAAACTGGCGCCACCGCTTCGTGATTTCGCCACCGGCGACGGCCACCGCATGGCCATGCGCATCGGCGCCCAGACCCAAAATATGGAGCGCATCAACGAGCCGCATATGCGGTTCACCGATTGGCCCAATGTCGAGCCTTCGCCGGGTCTGATCCGCGCCGGGGCGAAATTGGTCACCGGTAAGGGGATCGCCATCAAAACACGGCTGACCGATACGGTCCTGTTGCCGGGGTTCGAGAAGCGCTGGGAAGACATCTATATCGTCATCGATGCGAAATGTGCCGGAAAACTTGCCACCAAGGCCGATGATATCGGCCCCGGACGCGACGGTTGGCGGCGCACCGGCAAGCCGTTTATCGGCACCGCGCCGAAGGTAGGCTATGCTTATTTGGAAGATTGCAAAGGCTGGTCCTGGCATTTTGAAGCCAAGACCATTGCCGCCGCCGCCCGTCACTTGAAATGTAAACCGGCGGCGCTTTCCAAAAGTCTCGGCAAAGCTGCGGAAGGCCCGTTTCATATATTGGGGCCGGTGCAACGTGTGATCGCCAATTCCGGCGGCGGGCTCGCCACCGATCAGAAAACCCGCGTCGTCGCAAAAGACGGCGCGCCCATCGACGGCTTGTTCGGCGCCGGCGTCAATGCACGGCTGCTTTCTTATATGGGCGGGCACGGCTACGCGCTTGCTTGGGCGATGGCGTCGGGGCGGATCGCCGGCACCGGCGCCGCAGCCCACGCGAAACGAGCGCGGTAGCGGCAAAAAAATGGCGCGCGCATCATCTAAAAAGGTCATTTATGCAGCCTTTGTCGGGAATTTTTTGATCGCGATTACCAAATTCCTGGCCGCCATTATTACCGGCTCCTCGGCCATGCTGTCCGAAGCCATCCATTCGCTGGTCGATACGGGCAACCAAATTCTCCTGCTTTACGGCATGAAGAAATCGGCCAAGCCGGCCGACACGCAGCACCCTTTCGGCTATGGGATGGAGCTTTATTTCTGGACCTTCGTCGTCGCCATTATCCTCTTTGGCCTCGGCTCCGGGGTATCCATATTAGAAGGCATCTCCAAAATTCGCGAACCCCACGCCGTTACCAATGTGTCAGTCAACTTCATCGTGCTCGGCATGGCCTGCGTGTTCGAAGCCGCCGCCTGGACGGTTGCCTACCGGGAATTCAACCGCAGCCGGGAAGGGCGCGGATATATCGACGCCATCCGCCGTTCCAAAGACCCGACGGTGTTCACGATTCTTTTTGAAGACACCGCCGCGATGCTTGGCCTGATCGTCGCCTTTGTCGGGATTTGGGCGGCCGAGGCGTTGGCTATGCCGATCCTCGACGGCGTTGCTTCCGTCATCATTGGCGTTATCTTGGCGGTAACGGCGGCGCTGCTGGCATTTGAATGCAAAGGGCTTTTGATCGGCGAAGGGGCGAGCGCCCAAGTCGTCGCCGGTGTTCGGGAGATGGTTACCGCCGAAGACGGCGTCGTCAATATCAACGAAGTCTTGACCATGCATTTTGGTCCCAATGATGTGCTTTTGAATTTAAGCGTCGATTTTTCCAGCGATCTGGATTCCGATCAGGTGGAAACCGCCATCACCGGGATGGAGCGGCGCATCAAAGAAGCGCATCCTGAAATCAAGCGGGTGTTCATCGAAGTACAGAGCATCGCCGGTCATTTGAGCGACAGTATGCGTCAAATAGATATGAGCAACGAAGAATAAAAAGCGCCGATAGACGGCCCTATAAATAAGTTGATATAATGGGGCCATTGAATTTTAACCTATGAGCGGGAGATGCAGTTATGCGCATAGTTGATTCTCATTTTCACTGGTGGCCGCGCTCGGTGTTCGAGTTGTTGCTGAAACGCACCGATTACCCGCGCATCGAGCGGGACGGCAAGGACGGCTATAATTACCTGCGCGGCGACAATGCCGATTACGTCCTCAATACCTGGCCCGAATGGTTCGATCTCGATAAGCAGCTGGAACATATGGACGGGCTTGGCCATGAGGTCGATGTGGTTTGTTCCATCGGCCCGTTCTCGGTGGTGTTTTCAGAACTGCCCGCCGGCGAAGGGCGCGACGCCGCCTATTTGTGGAACGAAGAAATGGCCGGCGCGCAAAAAGCCCATCCGGGCCGAGTTTGGGCTTCGGGCGCGGTGCCGTTGCAAGATATCGACATCGCCTTGGAAGTTGTCGACCACGCCATCAATGATTTGGGCCTGATGGGTATAAATTTGCCCGGCAGCATCGGCACGGATCCCAACATAGACGCGGAGCGGCTGGAACCTTTCTACGATAAAATCGAAAAACTCGGCGTGCCGTTGTTCCTGCACCCGACCGACGCCATCTTTTCCGACATGCTGAATGGTTACGGCGGGGCTTTATTTTTGAGCCTTGGCCGCGTCATGGAAGTCAGCGTTGCGGCCATGCGGCTAGTCTTTTCCGGCGTCATGGAACGCCACCCCGATTTGAAAGTTGTCATGTCGCACACCGGCGGCGCGCTGCCGTACCAATCGGGGCGCATGGACAAGAACGGCAAGCAAGCTAAACTGCCCAAACCTCCCAGCGAATATATAAAACGCTTCTATTCCGATACGGTTTCGCCGCATACGGAAGGCATGAAATTCGCCGTCGAATATTTCGGCGCTGATCAGGTCATGTATGGCAGCGATTATCCGTGTTGGAGCCCGGCGGACGCTTTGAAATTTTTCGATGGCATCGGCCTATCCGCCGAAGACAATGAAAAAATACTGAACGGTAATGCACGGCGCATCCTGGGCCTCAAAGATCCGTTAAAAGCGGCGGCGGAGTAAAAGTAACTCTCTTGTCCGAACCAGCGTCCGACACCGCATCCCATCCCCAAGACGCTGCCGCCAAAGGGCGCTGGTCCGATATCCTTAAAGGAAATCTTGGGCTCTACACCCTTGTTCTTAATCTCGGCACCATACTTTTTGCCGTATCCACCTTCGTCGTGGTCTCGGTCATGCCGACCGCCGCCGAGGAAATCGGCGGGCTGCGTTATTACGCCTGGACCTTTGCCCTCTTTTCCGTCGGCTCGGTCATCGGCTCGGCGGGCACGGGGCCGCTCCGCGAAGCCTATGGCCACCGCATCACCTATGTCGGCGGCGGCATCCTCTTTGTCATCGGTCTGGTCGGCGCGGCGCTCGCGCCCAATATGGAGACGCTGGTTTTTTGGCGGCTGATCCAGGGCGTCGGCGGCGGCGCCATCGCCAGCCAAGCCTATGCGTTGATCGCCGAAATATATCCGCAACATCTGCGCGGCCGGGCGTTGAGCACGCTCTCCACCGCCTGGGGCTCGGCGACCGTATTGGGGCCGACCTTCGGCGGCGTATATGCCGAATTCGGCATGTGGCGCGGCGCCTTTTGGACGCTCGGGCTTTTGGGTCTGATATTTTCCGTCCTTGCCTGGCGCATTGTTCCGAAAACCGAAGCCCGCGGCCAGCCCTTAAGATTTCCGATCACCCGGCTGACGCTTCTGGCCGGCGCGGTCTTAGGAATGAGCGCCACTTCGCAGATCGACGACAACTTAGTTCGTATTTTACTGGTCGTCTGTTCGGTCATCGTCGCCGCCATCGCTTTTCACCGGGACGCGCACGCGACACACGGTATGTTTCCGCGCCAAGCGATGGTGCTGAATAGCGAAATGGGCGCCACATTTTGGGTCATGATGCTGTCCACTATGGCGATGATATTTATCAATCTCTACGTCACCTTGTATTTGCAGAAATTGCACGGCATCAGCCCGCTGGTTGCCGCCTATATGTACGTCATCAATTCGCTTGCCTGGTCAACCACCGCCTTTATCGTCGCCACTTGGCATGGGAGGCGCGAAACCATTGCCCTGGTCGCCGGTTTGATCCTGGTGTTTATCGGTATCGTCGGGCTTGCCGTTTTTGTCGCCGACGGACCGGCCCTGGTCATCGGCGGGCTTTTGGTCATTACCGGAACCGGCATGGGCTTCATCAATAACCCGCTTATTCAACGCGCCATCGCCGCCGCACCGGCCGACGAGCGGGCAAGAACCGGATCATCGGTGCAGGCCATCCGCACGGTCGGTCATTCCTTCGGCGCGGCCTTGGCCGGGTTCATTGCCGCAACGGCGGGGCTGACCGATGACGCGGCGCCGGATATTCTGGGCGCGGCGATGGAACGGGTGTACAGCGTCGGCGCCTTCATTCCGCTGATCGCGTTGGTTTTAAGCGTCGTGCTGATCCGCCATGGCCGGAAACGCATTGCCGCCCAAGCCGAGGCCGGCCACGGCATTTAGATAATATTGTTGTGGCAATCATCGATCCTTCGGGCCAGAATGGCCGCTCATACAAAAAGCAATGAATTGCAACAGAGGAGGAAGCCCAGATGATTATTGATGCACATTCCCATATCAGCGCGCCCGTCGACTTAGCGGCCTATAAGGCAGGTCTCCTGGCATCGCGCGGCTCCCACGGCCGGGGCGGCGTAAAAATTTCCGACGAAGCTATGATGGTGGCGCTTCAAGGTGAAATGGAAGGCGCCAGTTTCGGGCTCGGCCATTTGCCCTACATGGATTTGCTTCATCACGACATGCACGCGATCTCGCCGCGTCCGTTCCAGATGATGCATTCGGAAAAGCCCA
>JABMOP010000074.1 GCA_013204125.1 Rhodospirillales bacterium
CCGTAATGGTATCACTTATCCACAGGCATATCGACATTTGGTTAACACACGCGGGAACATGATTTCCATACGCGTTGCCTTTCAATCTCAGCATCTCGATAAAAGATATTTGATAGGACGTGTTTTGATTTGTCGGATTTCGAGTGGCTTGGCCCGACCCCTGTTGCCGAACCAACCGCGCGGGATGTCGGTGTTTAGGGAATTTGAACGATTTTATCGGTTGGAAAGCCTGAATTTTTTAACATAGCGATGGCTGCCGCGTGGGATAAATGTTGTCCTTTGCGAAGATTCAGGTAGATCACGTCGGCTTCTTTATATTTATCGTTATTTTTGGCGGTGGCTTCGGTAAGCGAAGCGGGCCGCTCCGTCTGCGGCAATTTACCTGCGTCCGGTAATAATTTTGGTTGTTCAACAATCTTTTTCTTTTGCATTTGCTGCTGTTGCTGCAACAGACGGTTCCGGACATTTTGCGCTGCCGCTTCATCCGGCAACGATGCAGCCGCGAAACCGAGTGCCAGGATTCCCGCCACAACAGCGACTGAAACCCGATTAAAACGGATCATCTGCAAGCTCTCCAACTTTAACAACAATTTTCCCGATACTAGCGGTTAGCCGGAAATACCACAATAACGGGCCTTTCCAATTTAAGGGCTCAACGATCCCGCTATCGGCCACCGCTTACCACTATTGCGGTAGATAATATTAGGAGGCCGACACGCGTTAGCCATCTGGCAACAGAATTTCCTAGGGAAATCCCGTATTCTGGCAAGGGTATTCCAAATTTATAGGCGGGTATACCCTTGAATAGAATCGTGAATCACAGGGAGCCCATGGTGAGCTATGTCTAGTCATGGCTGTGGCATCACGATAACCTCTCGGAAAGCGACTATAAAAAAAAGATTTTTAAAAAAAGTGCGTTCCGGCTGACCTGGGGAGTGCGTGATTTGAAATTCAATAGTAGCTTAAAAGGCGTTGCCTGTAGTTTCATAAAAAATTCGGCGATCATGATCACGGCCCTGGTTTTCCAGGCCGCCGTCTTTTTGGCGACCCCGGCCGATGCTGCTTCTCTGGGGGCAATTGGCTCGGTCAGCGATGTGCAGCTGGTCGCCTACGGGACGCCCGAGAAAGGGTTGCGGGCGCCCAAGTTTCTTCGCGATGGCGTGAGCTTATATGAAACCCTGGAAACTGCCGACAACGGCGCCTTGAAGATCGATTTTGTCGACGACACCGTCCTCCATCTTGGCGGCAGCGCCAAGGTCACTGTCGACGAAATGATTTTCGATCCCGACAGCAAGCAGGGGAGTGCCGTCGTCAAGCTGGCGACCGGTACTTTCTTCTGGGTTTCCGGGCATATGGCCAACAAACAGGGTGTTCAAATCGAAACGCCGGTGGCAACAATCGGCATCCGTGGAACCGAGTTTTCGGTGAACGTGGACGGCAGCGGCAAAACCTCGGTTTCGGTGATCAGCGGCGAAGTCAAAATCACGTCGAAGCTGACCGGTCGCTCCCAAATTATTCCACAAGGCAAGAATGCATCGATCTTGAAGACCGGCAGCGTGTCTCCTGTCAGAGTAGGTATCGTCAAAACGGGTGATATGTTCATCGACAAAGTTGTGACCAATGCCGCAACGGGTCTGATCAGAAGGGCCGCCGTCAAGATGAACGGAGGGGCGAAGACCGAGAACAAAGAGGCGAAGGCCGAAGCGAAGGAGGCTAAAGCCGAGGCGAAAGTCGCCAACGACAACAGTCAAAAGGGTGCCAAGGCGGCCAACGGCCGGGGCCCAGCGGGTAAAGCGATCGTCAAAAATTTCAGGAGCAAACTGAAATTGCTGCCGGTCAGACTGCAAATTATCAAATCCAAAATTGGCCTCTACGCCGAACACAAGCCGGCCAGAAGATATATCCTGGACAGGAGTAGGAAAGTTATTTTCGCCGGCTTTGGCGCCCCACAAGATTTCTTCACGCCCAGCCCAAAGTTTGACGATCCAGGCTATGGTGCCAATAATAAGTCCGAGGCATCAAATGGCTCCAAAGCGGGTTCCGGTTTGAAATTTCAAAATGGAATTAGCAAAATCGATGCTGCGCCTCAGGTCAAGTCCGTGAATGCTCCCATGAATCCGGAGCCAGGAGGACCGGCGGCGGGTCCTGCCTCTCCGCCCGATGGAAACTCCATGAAAGCTATGGTCGCACCGGCACCCGCCAGCGCGACCAAACCTGTGGCCGTTGTCGCGGCCCTCCCGAAACCGGCACCGGCACCCGCCAGCGCGCCCAAACCTGTGGCCGTTATCGCGGCCCTCCCGAAACCGGCACCGGCACCCGCCAGCACCCCCAAACCTGTGCTGACTACAGCAAAGGCACAGACACCGAAGCCTGTAACTAAGGTCAATAATGGTGGGAAAAAGAAATAGTTAGGAAAGAGGCTGTGAGGGCTTTCGATGAAATAAGCCGCTTGTCTAGCTAGGATTCAACACCATCAATTCAAGAGATCTTCGCCTATTTTCCTGAACAAGAATTGAGCCGCTTCTGGACGGCTTCAAGGAGATGCTCGTTCTCCCAACGGGTAATCCGGCGCTCCTTGCCCGTGCTGCATTGCCCCTTGAGGTAGCCGTAAATATAAAGCTTCAGCAAAACCGATGGATGGTAGGACGGCCTGCCCGTCGCCTGCGGGTCAACACTGCCAAAGCCCAGGCCGCCAATGTCATGGCCGAATTCTAACAGATATTATCCTGACAAAACGTTTTACACAGCCTGGACCCAAAG
>JABMOP010000075.1 GCA_013204125.1 Rhodospirillales bacterium
AGATTATTTTGCGCCCGCCAAATGCCGCCGCCCAATCGGCTTGGTGTTCATATAACCTGCGATTTCCGGCGGGTAGGAATGAGGGCGGGATTTGACCAAATTCAGAAATGAATTCGTCGCCAACATACGCTCCGGATGTGATGAATAGAATTGGTTCCACGAAATCAGCCTATGCTCACTCGGAATATTACACTAATTCCAATTTGAACTCTCCTAAATACCAAAAAATTGCGAACGGAGGTTTAATGCCGGCTACGAAATCTCGCGTCTCAACGAATTGACATTTTGCGCAAACTGGTCCGGAAAATCGTCAAGATATAGCGCAACCGTATCCCAAGTTTCCTCAGGGATCGGGTGGTCACTGGGCCGCGCCCATCGTGTTCTGGTGATGAAATTGCACCACGACTTCACTGTCATTTTTGCACCTTCATCGTCGCCAAGTTTGCCCATCAACTGGGTGATCATCGGTAATAATTCCGTCAAATAGGGCGCAAAAAGTTCGGCGGCATACAAAAGGGCGTCAAGGGTTTCGGCCTCGCTCTGTCCATCAGCATACATTGCTTTGGCAAGAAGCCGAGCCGCCGGAAAATGCGCCGGCCACAGTTCCATCGATTTTTGCAAAGCTTCGATACCCCGCGCATTGTCCTCTAATTGCAGATGATACAATCCGATATAGCACTGCGCCGTTGCGGCAACGACGGCGCGCGCGCTGGACGCTGCCCAATCGCCTGTCGATAAATCCTTCGACAAAGCGTTGTAGTATTCTTCAAAGGGCGTCATTTCGGCGTTTAGGGGAAGAAAGTGAATCCGGATATCATCATGTTTTGGATCAAATAATCCATCATCGATGTGGCTATAAAGACGCTTGAACATTTCGGCGGCATCGTCTTTGCGGTCCGCCGCCCAAAGATAGCGGCCGATATTAAAATTAAGCGGGATCGACGCCGGGTATTCGTCCCCAGCGTGGGTCATGATTGCATCAACCTTTGCACGGGCGTCGGCATCTAGTGGATTCGCGGCGAATAGTTCCAACGCGCGCAAAGTTTGAATACAAATTCGGCTATGACCGGCGTTTTCGTCAGTTGAGTGCGGGCCGATAATGGAGCTTGGCTCCGGCGCGCTGGTTTCAGAAAACTTCACCTTCGAGCCGAGTAAAATTGACTGAAATAAACACCGTTTGATAAATCTAACTTCGCGTTCAGGGGAGGCGGGAAAAATTTGCTCTATCGCGGTTACGGTATTTTTGATTTTGCTTGAATTATCGGGAACGTGAAGATCGGGGGCTTCAAATAATTCTCCCGCACTTAGGGACATTGTCTCCAAATTCAGTTCGCAGAATTTGGCGCCGCTGCCATCCAAAATTGAATTGGCAGGTCTGCCTGCGGGTCCTAAGACCGCGCTACCCGCGCTGAGGCCATCCATAGCTCTTGTCTGTATCCCGCCGCTTAACCGGTCAAACGACACAACATATTTGGCGCGCGCGAGCAGGGCGTGATATTCGCCCACTTCCAAAAATCCGTTTCGGATGGAAATATTCAATTCCGGATCGTCGAGCGCCGCCAGGCTGAAAAGAAACTGAGCCTTACCGCGCATGAGAGACGAAAAGGATACGCCCGTGTGAACAATATCCAGATCCCGTTCCCCAGAACATTCTGAGTCTCTCATGCGGGGTGTGTAAACATCATGGGTTGGAAATGTCACCACGCGCCCAGCATAGATATTATTCAGCAGGTAATGTTCACCGGAAAAAGCGCAACTGATGATGTCGGCCCTGGCCAAATCGTCATATTGCCGTGTCAGATGAAAATCGAAATCATAGGTCCAGAATATAACGGGCGCATCCAGATCATAGAGCCCGTCCGGAATGCGGTTGCCGTAAACATCAAAAACAATAATGAGATCCGGTTGCCAATCGTCTTCTAAAATATCGGAAATCGGCGGTGCGCTTTCGCCCGGCCCCCACACAAAGGCGCGAATATCCAAATCGCTTGGAAAAATTGTTGGAACTGCGCGCTGCGTATGGGCGCCGGCAATCAGCAACAAGCGCTGGCTTTTGCTTTCGACCAAAGATCTCAACGCCGAGCTTTCTTCGAGTATTGCCAGCGCTTCCTGATCGCGTTCCAGGCACCAATAGCCGAAGGCCTGATGGAGCCGCGTGGCTGATGAGGGGGTGGAAATCCCTTCAAGTATTTTCAGGCCCTTTTCGATCCAGCCGCACATGAGAAGGGCCACGCCCTCCAATTCTACCGCGCCTTCACGTCTGGATCGTTCAAGCGCCGCGTAATAGTCGCCGGCGTCCAGTGCGTCGCCTGCGCTGGCATAGGATGCAATCACATCGTCTTTAGTCGGCGTGTATTCAACTTGGCGAATATTCAGGCGTCGAGGTTGATTGCTCATTAAACTTGTCGGTGCCTAAAACGATCTGGGTAGGCCGAGCACGTGTTCGGCGATGTAGGATAAAATCATATTGGTCGACACCGGAGCGGTCTGATAGAGGCGCGTCTCGCGAAATTTACGTTCGACATCATATTCTTGCGCGAATCCATAGCCGCCGAGGGTCTGCATACACATGTTTGCCGCTTCCCATGATGCATCGGCGGCCAGAAGCTTGGCCATGTTGGCTTCGGCGCCGCACGGCTTTGCACCATCGAACATCGCCGCCGCTTTTGCGCTCATAAGCGCCGCCGCTTCACATTCCACATAGGCGCGGGCAATGGGAAATTGAATTCCTTGATTTTGCCCGATCGGGCGTCCGAATACATTTCGCTCGTTGGCATAACCGGTCGCCTTTTCGATAAACCAACGGGCGTCACCAATACATTCGGCTGAAATGAGAATACGTTCCGCGTTCATGCCGTCGAGAATATATTTAAACCCATCGCCTTCGTTACCGATCAGGCTGTCCGCCGGAATTTCAAGGTCATCAAAAAATACTTCGGTGGTTGCATGATTGATCATGGTGTTGATGGGACGAATGGTAAGGC
>JABMOP010000076.1 GCA_013204125.1 Rhodospirillales bacterium
ACCTACAGATAAGGAAACCCCTGTAGGTGATTCTGCGCGATAGCCACCGATAGAAGAAGATAATCGTATTGAGGCGTTACGCCAATTCGGTTGTCGTGATCTATCCGGCGGTATCCTGGTTTTTCGCCTCCGAGCGTACCAGGAGTGCGCCATGGCATTTCCCTTCCGAGGGATTCAATTTTTGAATTACTAGACGAAAACGTTCATTCTGACCGGCGAACCACAGGAGCGCCTCGGGCGCATCTCGAAGGCGGGTAAAAGCCGACGAGATTGAAGGGTCGCGAGGACTTCGCTTCACAGCCATTATTGGAAGCGGGCGTTACACTCAGAGCGCCGCCATCCAAACGAATTAGCGGGTGTCAGGCATTTAATTTCCCAGCAGCCCTTTAAGTCCGGAACCCAGACTCTTGCCAATCGAATCCAACGGCCCGGAGCTTTCCTGCTTGGCCGCGGGAGGAGACGACGGAGTCCCCGATTGTTGCATTGGCGTTTCGCCTGCCTTCATCTGGCCGGGAACGACTTTTTTACCGGCAAGCGCCGAGGTGCAGTAGTCCGTATCATCCATCATTGCCACGACAGTTTTGGCGGCCTTTTCCACCAGAAGAGACAGGCCCATGGTAGCAAAGGCACCTGCGGTCCGGGCCGCGCCCGTCGCGACATTCCCGGCGGCGCTCACCATATCAACCTGCCAGTCCGGTTTGGCAAAAGTGCCAGTGACATTGACCGGAACCATGGCGACGGTCGCCAGATTGGCCTTCCTGGAACGAGGGTCAATCCTGAGCTTCAGAGTCTCGTCCGCCAGGTTGGTGCTGCCAGTGCCGACAACCGACAATCCGCCGGTTTCAAAGATGATGGCGTGAGCGTTAGCCATACCCCTGGTGATGTTGAACTGGACCACGCCACAAACGATTTTCTTGTCATCCTTGCTGTTAAACACATTCAGCAAGTCGGTTGAAACGAGATTCAGGGCGCCGCTTTCAAGTTTGCCGTCTTTGGTGACGACGCGGGTCGTGCCGTTCATGCTGGCCATTATCTGGCGAACCGAGCTTCCTGAACCGGAAACATCGATTGTCAGGTCGGCCTTGCCGGTGGCTATGTCGCTTAGTCCCCGCTGGGTCAGCAATTGGCCATAATCGATTTGGTCCGCGGCAATATTCGCTTTCAATCCGGCAGTCCTCTTGGAGGCATCGAGCAAGATGCTGCCGTTGATCTTTCCGCCGGCGACGACCGCGCCAACGGGATCGATGGTCAGGCGGCCGTTATCGAGCGTCAGGTTGACCGTGATGTCGGAAAATTCCATGCCATCGACGATCATCTTGCCGGAATCGAATTTGACCTTTGCATCAGCCGCTTTTAATCCTTCCAGCGGCAGCGGGTCGTTCGGAAAGACCCGGCCATCGCCGTTCTTGACCGGGGCCGGCGCGGCGGCGGTGTCCCTCCTGGGCAGCAATTTGTCGAGATTGAGTGTATCCGTTTTCAGCACCGCATTGATAACCGGGCGATTGCCGCCCAGATCGGCTGAGATGTGGCCCTTGACGGCCAGGGGGCCGATGGCGGCCTCGAGATCGCCGAGCGTAATTTTCGTTGGCCCATCCAGTTTCATCATTGAACTAATCTTGAAGGCGCCCTTTACAGGCAATTCCATCCCCTCGAGGCCAGGCTCGAAGGCTGCCGCCGCGTCCAGGGTTTCCGCCAGCGAACTGCCATTGAGGGTGAGCTTGATATCGGCCCTTGGTTTGCCGTCGGGGACGCCGATCTTGCCATTGATCCCGATATCAACTTTGAGCGCGGCGATGTCGAGTTTGACCGGGAACATGTCACCGCCACCGATGGCGCCGATGGAACCAATTTGCCCGTCAACTGTGAAGGCCTGGTTGTTGATCGCACCTTTTATCATCAGGTCAAGCGGCGCACTTAAGCCGCCTGATTGCAGATCGACAGACGCGAGTTTAAGGACGTACTCCTGCCCCACCTGGGCATCCTTGTAAGTGACGTTGACATTTCTCAGGCTGACGCTGTCTACCACCGGCAGGTTTACTTTTCCCTCTCCGGGCACAGCTTTCTGATCCGTCGCCGGGGCACCGAAGTCCCAGTTGGCTTTGCCGGACTTGTCCTTTTCCGCCAGCACATCGACGCCTTCCAGGATCACCTGATTGATCTTGATGTCACCGGACAAAAGAGGAATAAGCGACATTTCTGCGGAAAAGTGCCGGACAGAGATCATATCTGGCTTTGAGCCCCAAGGCGCATTGGCGAAGGAGACAGCATCAACGCCGACCCGAGGCGTAAGTGAAATCGAAAGAGAAAGGTCGCCCGCTATTGTCAGGTCACGGCCAGTCGCCGCCTTGGCCTGCTCGGCGATGGCATCTTTATATTGGTTGAAGTCGATGGATTTGAGGATAGCAACACCGGCAACCACCAAGGAGACCAGAAGCACCCCGATGACAGATAATATTTTTATGGCCTTGCTCATGGGAAATCCTTTTGAAGGTGTGACGTAGCCGATGAGCCATCAAGCAGTCGGTCAGGCCAACAGTACGGTTAAGCCCATATGCAAAATCTCGTAGTCGCCGGCTGTTTACAGTAGGCGATGCTTATAGAACACAGCTCTTAGCATCAGGATCCTGAACTATTGGCCAAACCGCACTCCTTTGCTTGACCGTTATCCTGATCGTGCCTGATGTGGCGTAGTTATTCAATGAAAAGTGCACCATAAGTGCACTATGGGCCTATTTAGGTACCTGCTTGAGTAGCTAACATATTGAAAAATATGGTGACCCCGAGAGGATTCGAACCTCTGACCTACAGATTAGGAATCTGTCGCTCTATCCGACTGAGCTACGGGGCCAATAGGGTGCTCAGATAACCGGCGGTTTATAGCATAGGGTGGGGATTTGTGCGAGGCGCGCCGCCTATTTGCCGAAGACGCCATCCAAAAGTCCGTCGATGGGCTTGGAATAGTAAAGCGTCATGGTTTCGGTGCCGGGGTTGGAATCGCCGAGGCTGGCGTTGGAGTAATGGGAAATGGCAAGTCCCAGCCGCGCCCGGTTATCGAAACGGTAGGCGAGTTCCAATTGCGAGCGGAATTCGAGCGGATAATCCAAATCCAAATCTTTATCGCCGCCCCAATAGGCATGCGGCGCGAAGCTTGGTGTCAGCACCCAGCGGCGACCGAGATAGGCGTCGATCAGCACGCCCGCACCGATGAAGCCGTGGCCCGAACTGGCATAGCCGAGCGCAGCGAACGGTTTGAACACCCAGAATTTTTTGTCGGAGCGGAATTCGACGCGAAATTCCGCGCCCTGATCTTTTTTGCGGTTGAAATCGAAATAGCCGGCGCCGATCGAGATGAATTTAGGATCATCCTCGGCCGCCGCCACAGGTCTGGCAAGGCCGATGCTTAAGGCGGCTGCCATTAACCCCGATAAGACGAATTTCAATGATGAGTTCACGGATTTCCCCAGCCCATTTGCCCGCCTATTATTAGGCGGTGGCGCAAAGGTTGCAAGGGCCTATCCCTGCGCTTTGGGTTTAGAGGCGTTTGAAACGTTCGGTCGCCGCCACCAAGGCCGAGCGGATGGCCGGCTCCATCGCCGAATGTCCGGCGTCCGGGACGATCACATATTCGGCCTCTTCCCACGCGCCGGCCAGTTCGTCGGCGGTCCGCACCGGGCAGACCATGTCGTAGCGCCCTTGCACGATAATCGCTGGAATTTGGCGGATGCGGTCCAGGTTTTTGAAGAAATGATCGTCCTTAAGAAACAGGTCATTGACGAAATAATGGGCTTCGATACGCGCCAAGGCCAAGGCTTCGCGGCCTGAACCGAGGCTCGATACGCTGCGCGGGCTCGGCATTAATGTTGAACAGGCGCCTTCGAATCTGGCCCAAATGCGCGCCGCTGGGCCATGTACCGCCGGGTCCGGGTCGATCAACCGCTTGTGATAGGCGGCCAGCGGATCACCCTGTTCCTCGATCAGAAGATGGCCTAAAAACGCCCGCCAGTTTTCCGGATAAACGGTGGCAATGCCGCCTAAGAACCAGTCCAATTCCAATTGCCGGCAAAGAAATATGCCGCGCAGGATAAAGCCGGTGGCGCGGTCCGGATGTTCAATGCCGTAGGCGAGCGCCAGCGATGAGCCCCACGAGCCGCCAAAGATCAGCCATTTTTCCAATCCGAGATGGACACGCAGCCGTTCCATATCGGCAATCAGGTGCTGGGTCGTGTTGTCGGTGGTATCGGCAAAAGGTTCCGAGCGGCCGCTGCCGCGTTGATCAAAAACGACAATGCGGTAATGTTCGGGATCAAAAAACCGCCGATGCGAAGGCGATGCGCCGGCGCCCGGCCCACCATGTAAAAAGACAACGGGGGCGCCTTCGGGGTTGCCCGACACCTCCCAATACATTTTATGATGTCCATCCAGATCCAGCATCCCCTTATCATGGGGCTGAATTTCCGGATAAAGCTGATGGCGGGTTTGTGTAACGTCCATTGTCAAAGGTCTATTGCTTCGATGTCGCCAAGTCAAAAACATTTCGCCGCCGCTGCCCTTCTTCTTAGCCTTGTTATTGCTGCGGGCGCCGCCGATGCCGCCGAGAACGGTCTTAATGGCCTGACACGCGGCGCGGCGGCGACGGTTGCCGGTATCGTTGACGGTGATACGCTGGTTCTTGGCAAAACCATCGATGGTGCATCCGAAGTGCGCCTGGTTGGGATCCAGGCGCCGAAACTCCCCCTCGGGCGACGAAATTTTAAAAAATGGCCGCTGGCGGATGCCGCCAAAGCGTTGCTTGGGAAGCTAACCCTCGGCAAACAGGTGCGCCTATCCTATGGCGGGCAGCGCCTGGACCGGTATGGGCGGCTCTTGGCCCATCTGCATCTGGCGGATGGCGGCAGCTGGATACAAGGCGAATTGCTGGCGGCCGGCATGGCCAGGGTTTATTCGTTCCCCGATAACCGCGCGGTGGTTGCCGATATGTTACAGATTGAGAAGAAAGCCAGGAGCGATAAGCGCGGCATCTGGGCGCATGGCTATTACCGTGTCCGCACCGCCGCCACTGCGGCCAGGTATTCGAACAGTTTTCAATTGATCGAAGGGCGTGTTTTGGACGCCGTATCGGTGCGCGGCCGCATCTACCTCAATTTTGGGGCAAATTGGCGGGATGATTTTACAATTTCGCTGACCCCTGGAACAGTGCGCCTGTTCCGCCAGGGTGGCGTCGATCCATTAAATTATAAGGGCAAACGTATTCGCGTGCGCGGCTGGCTCAAATCTTTCAACGGCCCTATGATAAATGCAAGCCATCCGGAACAAATAGAGATGCTTGAATGATGTTTGCACGGCGGAGCTGGTTAGTGCGGGGCGGCGCGCTTTTGATCGCCTTGTTGGTTTTAGGCGGCTGCGCGGTCAACCCTGCCACCGGCGAGCGGATGGTGACGCTCGGCACCACACTTGAAGACGAACACCGTATTGGGCTGCGCGAACACCCCCGTATTCTTAAAGAATTTGGCGGTGTTTATAGCGATACCAAGGTGACCGCTTACGTCGCCCGCATCGGCGCTCAGCTGGCGGCAGCGTCTGAATTGCCGCGCATTTCGTGGCGGTTCACGGTCTTAAATTCGGAACAGATC
>JABMOP010000077.1 GCA_013204125.1 Rhodospirillales bacterium
AAGTGCCGGGGCTTCTCGGCAATGCACTCCCCAATATTGTGCCCTATCAGGTGTTTCCGGCCAGCGACGGCAATATCATCGTCGCGGTCGGCAATGACGCGCAGTTCGAACGTTATTGTAATTTTTGCGGAATCCCCGAATCGATAACCGATGCACGGTTCAAAACCAACGAATTGAGGGTGCGCAACCGCGATGAGCTAACCGCGATCCTCGACAAAGTCATGCGCGGCCATCCGGCCGAATATTGGCTGAAGGGCTTGGAAGCAAACAAAATCAGCTGCGGCGCCATCAATACGCTCGATCAAGTGTTCGCCGACAGCCAAGTCCAGGCGCGAGGTATGCAAATTCAGATGAACCACCCGGCGACGGGCGGTAAGCCGGTCGATCTTATCGGCAATCCGGTCAAAATGTCTGAAACGGGCGTAACTTATCGCCACGCGCCGCCGATGCTCGGCCAGCATACGGATGAAGTTCTGGAAGAATTACTGAATTTGAGCGCCGCTGAGCTGACTGCGCTCCGGGATAAAGACGTGATTTAGCTTTTCTTTTTTAAGATGTCTTCCATTTTGCGCGACATGTAGCGGTATTTGAAGGCGGGTAGCTGGTAGACCCAGTCGCTCACCTTCTTATTGATTGCGGCGGCTTCTTCTTCGATTTTCTTTTTATCGCCGGCATCGTCAGCCGCCTTCGCCTTGAAGCGCGCCCAAAAAATTGAATCCTCGTCCTTAGCCGTCAATTCGGCCTCAACAATCAAACCGTCATAGGTGTAGAGCGTGGTTTTGATGGTTTGATCGGCGGGGAATTCAATTTCACCGGGCTTGCGGACATCTTCCAGTTCGAGGGAGGCAACGCCGTCGCTCATATTATCGACATCGATCTGGTATTCCACTTCGCGTCCCTCGGGTACGTTCAGCACGCGGAATTTGGTACCAGATTTTTCGATCCGTTCAACCGTGATATCGTTTTTGCCGCCGGGGTGGAGGGTCGTGACCGTCTTTACGCGCTTGGCATTGACGTCCATGAATTCGGCGTCCACCCATTTGGCAAGGCTGTCGGGAAGATCAAAAGTCCCGGCGCTCAACCAAGATTGAGGATCACCCGATTTGCGGACATAGCGGCCCGCATCAACGGTCCCGGAAATATCAAAATTCTGCCGACCGATGAGCGTGTCGGCCAGAACGCTGCCATCTTTGGCTTTGACGATAAGTCTTTTTGATAAGTTTTTTTTGCCCGTCAAGTCCTCGACTTGTAGCCGTGCGTGTAGTTCTGGGTTTTTGGTTTTGCGCTCGCGCACCCGTAATTCAGCGACCGATACCAAAAATTTCCGTACTGTTTTTTCCGACGCTCTATAATCTGACCGTTCAGGAAGCACCCAACCGTCTCCTTTGCGCCGGATGACGATGGTTTTTTCGTTATCCTGGACCGAGATTTCTGTTACGTCGTTTACCTTGGCCGTGAAATCCGGAAACATTGGCGCGTCTGACAAAACGAATACATCAGTGGTATAGCGCGCCGATATGGAAAAAGCCGCGCCTACGATGATTGCTGCCGTTACGGCGGCAAAGCAAAGAAATGTTTTGGGTGTCATGCGTCGGTATCTCCGATATCGAGTTCTGCGGTTAACCTTGGGTCACTTGCTGGGCGTAGCGGCGGCGGCGGAACAATGCCAACATGATCGCAATGAACGCTACGATGACCGGCACCAGCCAAATATTGACGATCTTGAGGGTCGTATCCAGGCTATCGATATCCTTTCTGAGCGCGTGTTGAACATCGCGCAATTGTTTGCGGACCGACAACATTTCGAGCCTAAAATCCTTGAAAGTCTGGCGCTGTGCGGCGCTCAAAATAACATTGGCGCCTTTGTTATCCAGATTGAAATCTTTCACTTTTTTCTGAAGCTCAACCAGTTTTTTGCTCAACTCGGTCTCAGTATCGCGGTATTTGTCTTCCGCCGCGTTCTTTAGATCAACAATTTTATAAAATGGGCGAATCGAAAATCCACGGCTTCTCAGGTGGATCAAATCGTCGCTGCCGCTAAGGTTATCCAAAGCGTTGACCACCAAATCAGCATTATTGGAGAGCGGAACTGAAACCTTCTGGCCGAAGAAATCTTGCTCCCGTAGCCAAAATCTAGAACTGACGAGATCTGAATCGGCAATCACCACCATATTCAAATTGTTTTTGGATTCCGCAATATGCGCTCCGTTCTTGGCGAATTCTTTTACCTTTTCTTCGTCGAGTGCGCTTGGTTTAGCGCCTTTCTTTATTTCTGCAGCCGGCGGTCCATCCGGGAACGCCGATTTAACTTTTCCGCTAAACCGTGCCGCCAAGGTGAAAATTTTATTTTCGGACTTGAACTGCTTGAGGATCGTCGCCGGGTTGGGCTCGGTGCGCACCAATTCGGCATCTATGGCCTGGCTAAACGGGCTGGTCTGAAGAAGCGGCGTCATGGTCAGGGGCGAAATTTTTGTCAATGACAGGGCACCGGCCGAAGCCACGGAAACAGACGTTAACTGAGCCGTCAAAACGTCATCGCTATTCAAGTTACGCTTGTCGAAAACGTTCCAGGACAAATAATCGGCGACAACGTCGCGGCCGTTCACCTGGGCGGAGACGCGCACCGCCGAGTTTCGATCGCCGATGAATTTCTCGGTATTAAATTCGATGCCCCAAGCCTTGAACAACTCTTCGAGCGTCGATTTCCCGGCACCCGGTGGAAGCTGCGGCGACATGCGCGCCGTTTCATTGTGTGGATCGACCAGCGCCATCACGCGACCGCCCCGCATAATGAATTGGTCGATGGCATACATCGTTTGCTTGCTGGATATTTTTGGATGCACGAGAAGCAGGACGGCAATATCGTCGCTGATATACTTGACGTCCGCATCCAGGCTTTTGATTTCAAAGAATTGTGAAATCTGTTGAACAATCGGCCAAGGCTGATAGCGCAGCAACGGATCGGCTTCGATCAGAAGGGACGACATTAGCCCGACTTTCTTTTTTTCCGGACTGGTCAATTCAAAAATGATCCGCGTTAAATCATATTCCAAGAAACGTTCGCGCTGCGGATCGAAAAAAGCGATGCTTTTACGGTCATCCGTACTGTTGGTGGCGGCCATGCCGAAATATCCCAATTCGCCGCTTTGGTCCAAGGGAACCCCTTGGATGCCAAGCTTGACCGCTTCATCTTCTTCGACCGAAAAGGCTTCGGGATTAATTAGCTTCAATTTGATTTTGCCGCCAGATTGCAACGCGTATGTTTCTAAAAGCTCGCGGACGCGGTTTGCATAATTGCCGTGGCCGGGGCTGATTTCAGCAAATTTGCGGGTAAAGTAGAAGCGGAGCGTCAGCGGCTCTTTAATGGTGCCGATGATGCTCTTGGTTCCTTTGGAAAGCGTGTAGAGCTTGTTATCGGTCAAATCCACCTGCGCCGTCGTAACTTCGGTATTAACCAAGATGTTCAAGAAAAACAGGAACAACGCTGCAACCACGAGGCTGGCGACGGTTAGTTTCTTGCGATCCATGGATTGAAGATATTGCATGGCAGCCTCTAAGAACCTCTGGTGATATCGACAACGGCGGCATTGGCGTACAGGAACACGCCGATCACCGAGCCGAAAAAGACAACGTCGCGGAAATCAATCACGCCGCGGACAATGCCATTAAAATGCGTCAAAAAGCTGAGGCTGCGGAGCGCGTCGAGAACGAATTCCGG
>JABMOP010000078.1 GCA_013204125.1 Rhodospirillales bacterium
ACCTGAATTCGACAAATTGCGGCTCGGCGAACTTGGCTTTGAAATTGTTCCTGTCCCGGAAGGAGTGACGCTTAGCCAATCCATATTGCGCGCCTTGGATCACCGCAAAGGAAGTATCGGCCCGCTTCATATCCTACATGGCGATACTTTGGTGGGCGGAATTTCATTGGCGGATTTAGATATCGTCTCTGAAGGCGTGACCGAAAGTTATTATTCCTGGGCGGAATATCGGAAAAAGAGCGACGGCTCCGCCCATTTTTATGATGGTCTTCCGAGCGGCGGTGAACAACGTAACGTGCTCTCGGGCTATTTCGCATTTTCGGATGGGGAAAAATATGTATCGGTATTGAAAAATTCCGATGGCGGATTTATCGATAGCTTGAACCTCTATGCGTCGGAAAATCCATTACGAATAGTCAGCGGAAGCGACTGGCTCGATTTCGGACATATGGAGCTTTATCACCAATCGGTCGCAAAAATGCCGACCCAGCGGGTTTTCAATCGAATTGATTTCACCCGGCAAACGGTTATTAAAACAAGCAATGATCAAACCAAAATTGATGCAGAAGCACATTGGTTTGAAACTGTGCCCGCACCGTTGCGGCTTTTTACCCCCAACTATCTGGGCCGGACCATTGATGGCGGGGATGAAGGATACGCAACCGAGTATCTATATCTTTCGACCTTGAGCGATCTTTATGTGTTTGGTCGGCTGCCGCTTTATGTGTGGCAACATGTATTTAGGTCCTGCGCCGATTTTCTAACCGCTGCCCGGGAAAATTCAAGCGGGCCGCAAATGAGCGGTGGAAATGATGATTTTTACTTATCGAAAACCACCGAGCGGCTTAACCAGTATTCGGCTGCACAGGGCATCGATTTAGACCAACGGTGGATCAGCGATGGAGAAGAACTACCCAGCTTGAATGCAATTGCGAAAGAAATGGCTGAAATTGTTTCCGGGGCAGGAAATAGGAAAACGCAGATCGTTCATGGCGATTTCTGTTTCAGCAATATTTTTTATGATTTTCGGGCCAATCGAATTCGCGTCGTCGATCCGCGCGGTCATATGGGTGGCGGCGCACCAAGTATATTTGGTGACGTCAGATACGATATCGCTAAAATGCATCATTCGGTGATCGGCGGCTATGATTTCATCATCGCCGGTCGATATA
Source organism: Rhodospirillales bacterium (assembly GCA_013204125.1). Classification (GTDB taxonomy): domain Bacteria; phylum Pseudomonadota; class Alphaproteobacteria; order Rhodospirillales; family UBA2165; genus JABMOP01. Next base: position 1,173 of record JABMOP010000078.1, read on the forward strand.
AATTGAAGGCGTCAGAGCCCTATACCCTATCGATTGAATTGGCCGACCAGGAGCGCACCCATGAAGCAAAACAGGCGTTTTTAGATTTTGAATTTGCAGGCTATCCGGCTAAGGAAGACGCCATCTCTGCGCTTTCAATTCTCATGTTTCTATCAATGTTACCATTGCACAGCGACCGGCCAGACCGCCAACAAGCGCTTCTGGCGAACGCGCTTAGGCTTTATCTGGGCCGATCCCAGGGGGCGGCGCTTTGATTGTCTTTGCCATGAATGGCCGGTATCAGAGATTTCATGACGCCGGATACGAGCGGCCTAAATATATGCTCGATCTCCATGGGAAAAGTGTCTTCGCCCATGTTGTCGAAGGATTTAAAATCTATTTTGGGATAGAGCAATTTTTATTCATCCATCCAGAGAATGATGATGTCGAAAAATTCATCGTCGATAGCTGCCGCGATTTTGGTCTTGATCAACCGTTGCTCTGCCCGTTGAAGAAACCCACGCAAGGCCAAGCCGAAACCGTCTCATTTGGATTGGAAAATATTGGCGCCGATCCGAGGGCTCCGCTCAGTATTTTTAATATTGATACCATCCGCCGGAATATTTCGGCGTCGCCGACCTTTGATGGAGACGCAGTGGACGGGTATCTGGAGGTATTTCGGGGGGCCGGTGATAACTGGTCCTTTGTCCGGTCGGGCGGCAATGAGGCTTACCAAGTTATTGAGACAACAGAAAAAAAACCAATATCCGATTTATGTTGTACCGGCCTTTATCATTTTCGCACCATCCACCTGTTTCAAGATGCATTTGAAAAAGCCAGAAGCGCCCCTGAAAATTACTTGGAAAACGGTGAATATTATGTCGCACCGCTCTATAACCACTTGATCAATGATGGCGCCGATATCCGCTACCACCTTATCAAAAACGACGACGTTAGCTTTTGCGGAACGCCGGAAGAGTACGAAAGTTTAAGCGGCCAGCAGGATGCCCTAAAGTGACCAATCAACCTGTCTCCGTCATTTTTACCGGCAAGCTTGGCGACAAGGATATTTTCTACCGCTCCTTAAGTGAGCTTCGTGGTTTGGATTGTGTCAGCCAAATCGTATTCTCGACCTGGGAGGCCGAGGCCAAGGAAAGTTTTGATTTCCTCAGCAAGATGGGCAGCCAATTCGATCTCGTCGTTACCGCCGCGCCGGAACCACAAGGTTGGAGCGGCAATATGCTCAGCCAGATGATTTCCTTGGCATTGGGATTGCGCCAGGTGCCGGAGGGAAACCGCGTCCTTAAAACGAGGCCCGATGTTTTTATTGAACCGGCGGCTCTAACTTACGTGATTTCCAAAGATGGGATGCTGAATTTGCCGGATAATTTCGCGCCGACCAGTGGCATATTCGATCAGAAAATATGGGTGTGGGGGGTTGAAGCAACGGTGCCTTTCTACATTCACGACTTATTTTTTCTGGCAACCAAGCGCGATATGGCGAAGCTTATCAACATGGATATCCGCTATGACGTGCTCTACCAAATGTCCAAGGAGAAGATTCATATCCGGCGATTTTTGCACCCCTTTATAAATGAGTTCCCTATTTTTGAACGCTTTTTAAATATCGAAAATGTATTGGGCGCCACCGATCAGTTCCCGAACGAATATCGATACCTCGTGCTCGAACAATTGTTGGAAGATGACCGGTATGTGCGGATTTTGGCGCTCTATTACCAAATCGTCCGGCATTACTTTTCTAACGATTGGGGGGATGGAGAGGTCTTTCAATGGCGCGACCAGCCGGAGCAAGTTGAATTTGATGCCGAGATGACCGTATCTGAAATGTTGCTCGGCAATACGCAGCTAAAAGCAATCCTTCCCGCCCGTGACATTTATTTTCAAAAAATTACTGACGGTGATTATAAATCCTGCGCCATAGGCCGGCGGTTTGAAAAAGCGCAGGAATATTTAGCGGATCTAGACGATATCCGCGATGCCTGCCTCGAAGGCGATTTTGACGCCTTCATGACGTTCGCCATCGACGCGGGCAGAAACGCCTTGGATCAATTAAAGATCCAACACGTCAAAAACGAAACTTAACCGATTATTCGTCGAATAAATGACACTCGACCAAGTGGTCGTCCCGGCTATGCATCACTGGGGCATCGACGCTGCATCGATCCATCACCTTCGAACATCTCGGATGAAACGAGCAGCCCGTCGGCGGATCCAGTGGATTGGGGAACCCGCGGCCGAGGGCAATTTCGGGGATACCTTTCGCTGGTTCTGGCGTTAAAACCGAATCCAAAAGCGCTTGGGTATAAGGGTGCTGCGGGTTGGAGAATAAGGCAGACTTTTCCCCATATTCAATTAACCTGCCGAGATACATGACCGCAACATAGTCGGCCAAATGCTCCACAACCGCGAGATCGTGACTGATAAACACATAAGTCAGGTTCATTTCATCGCGCAGATCTTGAAGCAAATTCAGAATATGCGCCTGCACGGACACATCAAGCGCCGAAGTAGGCTCATCACAAAGAATAACTTCCGGCTTCATAATCAACGCCCGCGCAACCGCCACACGTTGCCTTTGGCCGCCGGACAATTGGCTGGGATAGGAGTGCAAAAGCCGTTTTGGCAATTCCACCATCGACAGCATTTCTTCGACCATATGGGTCCGTTCTTCCCTAGTGCCGATACCATGAACCTTCAACGGCAAAGAAATGATAGATTCCAGCGTTTTCCTTGGATTCAAAGAGGAATACGGGTCTTGAAACACCGGCTGAACCTTGCGTGCAATCTGGCGAATGCCGATTTCGCTGACGGGTTTGCCTTCTATATATATTTCGCCGGTCGTCGGTTTTAATAGACCGAGCATCATTTTAGCCAAGGTGGTTTTCCCGCAACCGGATTCACCAACAACGGCAAGAACTTTGCCGCGGTCCACGCTCAGATTGACATCCTGAACGGCACGCAGCGTTTTCTTCTCGGACATAAACCCTTTGCCGACGGTAAAGTTCCGGCTGACGCCCCTGCATTCCAACATTGGCGCCTCGCCTCCCGGCTGAGGGCTGCCCGCATCCACAGATTGAGCTAAATTGTTCATTACGCCTCCGTGGTCAATAAGTTGCCGGTACCGGCGTTCACACATTCTTCAACGCTCATATGACACCGATAGCCGCGCCCTTCGCTTAACTCATTTATATCGACGCGACCGGTATTGCATTTATCATAGGCACTATCGCACCTGTTACGGAACATGCATCCTTCGAGATCACCGACAAGCGCCGGCACCAATCCGCGGATCGATCCCAGCCGCTTTCCGGATTTATCACTTCCGGGTACCGGGATGCAGGCGATCAGACCTTGGGTATAGGGATGAATTGGTTGCTCAAATATTTCTACGGCGGTTCCCGTTTCCACGAAACTTCCCGCATACATGACGGCAACGCGGTCGGCAACGCGAGCGACGACACCTAAGTCATGGGTTATCAGGACCATTGCCATATTGAATTCTTTTTGAAGTCCTTTAAGGAGATTCAAAATTTGTGCCTGGATCGTGACATCAAGCGCCGTCGTCGGCTCGTCGGCGATTACCAAAGTCGGCCCGCACATCAACGTCATCGCAATCATGATGCGCTGGCGTAGTCCGCCGGAAAGCTGGTGTGGATATTGACCTAGGCGGCTCCGAGCCGCCGTAATCCCGACCTTATCAAGAAGAAATTCGGCCCTGTCTTTTGCTTCCGAGCGGCTACCTTTGCCGTGATAGGTATAGACCTCTTCCATTTGATCGCCGATGGTATAGACCGGATTTAAAGATGTCATCGGGTCTTGAAATATCATTCCCATCTGGTCGCCGCGCAAAGATGCAAATTCGCTTCGGCTGATTTCAAGAAGGTTTTTGTCTTCAAGCATCAGCCTATCAGCCGTCAAAGTAGCGCTTTTTGGAAGCAAATCCATAACCGCCAGCGAGGTGATTGATTTGCCGCAACCGGATTCGCCAACGATGCAGAGGGTTTCACCTTCATCTACATGAAAATTGATACCCGAAACCGCATGCAGTGTTCCCGCCGGAACTTCGATATCCACGGCCAGATTTTTGACGTCGAGTACCCTTCTGCCGGTGCTGCTCGATTGATTTTCGGAATTCAAGATCCGTCCCCCCCATTTACGTGTACGACATCCAGGCAAAACATTTGACCGCCCGTATCACGCCCAATCCAAACCCCGGACGGCGCGCAAAGTAACCCAAAATTTTGTGGCTGATGCAATATCGGCAAACTGCCACCCTGGTTTAGAGACATTCAACCTGTCCCATATCATCTTAGCCCTATGCCTATCACACCGAACGCCTATCTGTGAATAGAAATTCGCAGTTTCACGGGGAATTTATATAAATTCCTCCACCCATGGACGAAGGTCAGTTTCAAACGACCAGCAATTTCTTGGCTGTTGATGGGTATGTAAATAGACCTCGGCCAACGCGTCGGTCGACAAAAGACCGTCATTCGCCGCCAGTTCGGGTTGTGCATTATTTACCCGTTCGCTGGCCAGCGAAGCTTCGACGGCGAAATGAGCCACATGAATGCCTTGCGGTGATAATTCGCGCGCCAAGCATTCGGCGACCGAGCGCAAGCCGGCTTTGGCGCTCGCAAATGCGGTGAATTTTGCGATGCCGCGTCTGGCGCCGCGCCCGCCGGTATAGAATATGGATCCGCTTTTACGGGGGATCATGCGTTTGGCGGCTTCGCGGCCCATGATGAACCCGCCAAGGCAGATATTCCGCCAGGACGCTTCAAAATCTTCTGCGCTTAATTCTGTAATATCCTTCACGGTTCGACCATTGACGTTATAAAGCGCCAGATCGATGGGACCGAGAGATGTTTCAATATTATCGAACATTGTCGTCATGCCGGCATCGTCGGCGGCATCAACGCCGTAGGATTTGGCGTCCACGCCCCTGCCCTTTAGATCACCTTCAAGCTCTTCTAGGCGGCCTGAATTGCGTGCCGACATGGCGATATTATAGCCGGCATCGGCGAACTGGCGCCCAAGCGAAGCCCCGAGCCCTGAGCCGGCGCCAACGATTATTATGCTTTTATCCGCCATTTTTTATCCTCCGCCCCATTCCCAGGCCTATTTAGAAAACTCGTACCCTTCCTTGACCATACATTCGACAAGCGCCGGCGCGCCGCTTTCCGTGACTTCGGTCGCTTGGCGGAGCGCAGGGACAAATTCGTCTGCGTTTTCGACGCGGTACCCTTGAACACCCAAAGCGCCGGCGAATTCTGTATAATTGCCGCCGACCAAATAAGCACCGTATTTTTCGGTCGCCGTTAATAAGGTATGGCGTTCCGCCGCCATGACGCCGTTATTCAAGACAATCGTCAGGATCGGAATCTTGTTGCGCGCCGCAGTTTCGATATCCATGCCGACCATGCCGATGGCCGCGTCGCCCATAACATTGATGCAAAGGCGGCCCGGCGCGGCAAGCTTCGCGCCCATGTTTAAACCAAGTCCATGACCCAACTGGGTGGACTTCCCCCACCCCATATAGCCGCCGGGATATGTCGCTTCCCAGAACGGAAAAAGCTGTTCCCGGGGGGAACCTGAATCATGGGTAATGATCGTATTATCCAAATCCACGGTTTGCAGGAGATCACGAACGATGCGGTATTGGTTGATCGGTTTTTCATCCGAGTTCAATTGCTCTGCCCAATCTTTCAGCCAGGCATCCTTTGCGGCGCGCACGTCTCCCCGCACCATTGGTGTTTTCGATATTGATTTGCGGGCTTCATCGATCATTGCCCGAAGCACCAGCTTCGCGTCGCCAACGATGCCGATGCGGGCCGTAACATCCTTGTTTATGTCTTCGGCGTGGTTGGTGGCATGGATCACCGCTTTGCCCGCCGGCATATTGGGATTAAAGGGCGATGTCGAGAGGCTGGTGCCGATAGCGAGCACCCAATCGGCAGCAGCCAGATAATCGGTCAGCGGCCTTGGCGCATGAACCACCGATCCGCCGAGCGATAGGGGATGGGTTTCGGGGAAACCGCTTTTACCTGGATTTGTGGTCATCACCGGCAAATTCAACAATTCGGCAAATTCGACCAGTTCATCGGTTGCATCGGAGCGCAAAATTCCCTGCCCCGCATAGATGATGGCGTCTTTCGCAGAAAGGAGACTTCCCACGGCTTCGATGATTTTTTCCGGATCAGGGCCGGAACGTAATCGCGCCACCCGGGAATATTCCAATTCATCGGTAAGCTCCTGGGTCCAAACATCATTGGGCACTTCAATAAGCACCGGCCCCGGCCGGCCGTTACGCATTTGATGGTAGGCACGGCGGAAGGTCGCCGGAATTTGCGACGCATCGGTAATTTTTGTGGCCCATTTGGTGATGTGCCTGAAATTATCGACCGCATTGAAGACCGGAGAGATATGTTCGCGTCCAACATTGGCAGCGCCGCTTATGATCAACACTGGCACCCCGTCTGAATAGGCTTGGGCGACGCCCGGAAAGGAATTTTCGATACCAGGACCGGCTTGCGGCGCAAAAACACCGATACGTTCCCCCCGATGAACGCGCGAATAGCCTTCGGCCATGCCGACGCCGACCCGTTCCTGGCGGCAAATAATCGGTCGGATATCCATTTCCGCGCAGACATCGATAAGACCGTTTCTGGGATAACAAGCGATGAAATCCGTTTTTTCTCTTTTAAGGATTTCGGCAATAGCTTCAGCGCCGTTCATCTAACACCCTCCTGGCCCGATTATTTTTTGTTTTTTGGTTTTCAATCCCGACATTTAGATGACGGCGATGAATTCAATCTGAATCAAATAGCCCGGCGGCAAATCGGCCGGCACCGTGTGGCGAACCGGTCGGTCATCTTCATCGGGAAACATTTCAGTCCAGACGGGATTGACGAATTTGCGGTTTTCCCGATCACTCATGTAAACGACAATTTTACCGATATCGCTGGTCGAGCCGCCGGCTTCTTCCATGATGCGCCGTGCGGTTTGGAAAGCGTTGGCAACTTGGCTTTCGATATCTTCGGGCATTTCATGGGATTGGGGATCGTGCCCGCCGAGGGCCGAAGAAAACACAACATTGCCGACTTTTACCGCCGTCGGAAACGGTTGCGGGTGTTCAATAATATCCGGGGCCGAGATGCGTTCGCGTTTTGCCATGATGAAATTCCTCCTGTTGGTCGATTTATTGTGTTCTTTATTTCCCGCCCAGCATAGCGCGCCGGGCGAGGCCTTAAAAGCAACTTGCCCTTTATTTTGCTTCTTGAATGGCGCGCCAGACCCGTTCGGGCGTTGCCGGCATATCCAGATGTTCGACGCCCACTTGGCGCAGCGCATCGTTGATGGCATTCATGACCGACGGCAACGCGCCGACGGTTCCGCATTCGCCAGCGCCTTTGACGCCCAAGGGGTTTGTTTCGGTTAGCACCGGGCGGCCTTCGACATCGAAATTGCAAAAATCATCGGCGCGCGGCATCGCATAATCCATGAACGAGCCGCTGATGAGCTGGCCGCTTTCAGGATCATATACAATATTTTCCATCAGCACTTGTCCTGCGCCTTGGGCAACGCCGCCATGGATCTGGCCATGCACCAGCAACGGATTAAGCTCATAGCCGACATCATCGACCACAGTGTAGCGGACCATTTCGACGGTGCCGGTTTCGGGCTCCACCTCGACCTCGCAAACATGACAACCGTTCGGGTAGTTGGCTTTTTTAGGGTCATAGGTGGCGATTTCGTAAAGCCCCGGCTCCAACCCTTCGGGCAGGCTGGCCGACACGAACGATGTTTTCGCAACCTCGACAAAGTTTATGGTTTTATCTGTACCTGCAACCGAATAGGTGCCTTCTTCGAAGGTAATATCGGCCTCGGCAGCTTCCAGCATATGGGCCGCAATTTTGTGCCCTTTTGCGACCACCTTGCCGACCGCTTCAAAGACGGCGGAAGTGCCGATCGATGCGGAACGGGAACCACCCGTGCCGGTGCCGAAAGACACTTTGTCCGTATCGCCTTCGACCACCCTAATTTGTTCCGGCTCCATCCCCAGTTTTTCACAAACGAGTTGCTTGTAGATTGTCTCGTGGCCCTGGCCGTGGGGCGTGGTGCCGACCAAAAGCG
>JABMOP010000079.1 GCA_013204125.1 Rhodospirillales bacterium
ATATGGCGCTTTCCCGGTTGATTTGCGTCCGTATGCTTGCCGGCGCGTCAATACCGCCGGTGACCCTCAGAAGCGATATTTCGCCGGGGCTCATCCCTTTCAAATCTACTGTGCCGTCTTGGGCCGGTGTTTCGGTGGTCCGAGGTTGACCAAGCATTTTGGAGACTTTGTCCCTTGGGTTAACCGATTGCGGCCGCTCGGAACCCGGTGCCGGTGGACGTAAGGAGTAATCACGCGGCAAGGATAGCGGCGCACGCTGGTACACGGCGAATTCGTCGGGCGATGATTTGGACTGACCGAGCGCGCGCTTTGTTTCTTCGCAGCTGGAAAGGAATACCGCCGCCCCGAGCACTGCCAGAATAAATAAGCTATTTCGCGTGAACATCGTTGGCATCCCGAAATTTAAGTGTTGTTCATTCTATTACGGCGCGGTCTCCCTGAAAATAGGGAATCGTATATTAATATTACGGCGCCGATGGAAATAAAGCTGTCGGCGGCATTGAACGCCGGCCAATGATAGCCGGCGATACTGAAATCCAGAAAATCGACCACCGCCCCATGGAGTGTCCGATCGATTACATTGCCGAGCGCGCCGCCGATAATCAAACCGAGCCCGGCGGCGATCAAAGCATTCTCCGCACGGCGAAGCCAAAGCACTAATACCACAACGATTGCCAGCGCCAGGGCCGATAAAATCAGCGCATTGAGGCTATTGTCGTTATTGAACAAGCCGAAACTGATGCCTTTGTTCCAGGTCAGTACCAAATTGAAAAACGACGCGACCGGAATAACGCGGGGTGGGTCCATGACCAAGGCTAATATCCACCATTTGCTTGTTTGATCGATAACGACGGCCAGGGCCGCTAAAACTAAACCAAAACCCAAAGCGCCCAGTCTGGCCATCACTCGCCCCGTCTATTCGGCGGCGGCCGGAAAGTGCTGGGCGGCGTCATCGCAGCGTTCGCAAACGCCGCCTTCCTCATCTCCCCCTGGAACTTCGGGTAAGAAGCGGTAGCAGCGAACGCATTTTTTGCCTTTCGCCATTTCGGTTACGACTGAAATTCCACCAACGTCGTCAAGCGTGAAGGCGTCGCCCGGCGCATCTTCGGTGGTAAGCGTGGCATCCGATGTAATGGAAATTTCGGCGCAGTCGATGCCTTCCATAGCCTTCAGGTAATCCTTGCCGGCATAAATGTGAGGGTGCGCTTGAAGGCTTGAGCCGATGCGTTTTTCAGCCCGTTCGACTTCCAGCGCGCCGGTAACGACACGGCGAAGCGCCCTAATTTTTCCCCATTTTTCGGCCAATTCAATGTCCTGCCAGTCCGCGGGCAGGTCCGGGAATTGGCGCAAATGCACGCTGCCTTCGTCATCCGGGTAGCGCGTCAGCCAGGCTTCTTCGGCGGTGAAAGAAATAATCGGTGCGAACCATGCGGTCAGGCAGTTGAAGATGTGGTCGAGGACCGTACGCGCGGCGCGGCGTTTTAAACTGTCGGCGCGGTCGCAATAAAGTGAATCTTTGCGGATATCCAAATAAAAGGCGGACAAATCATTGGCGCAAAAACTATGCAGCTCGGTGAAAATGGGATGGAAATCGAACCTCGCCAGATGGGCGCGGATCATCGCATCCATTTCGAACAAACGATGCAGAACCCAGCGTTCCAATTCAGGCATTTCGGCCACTGGCAATTTTTCGGCATCCGAGAAACCGGTAAGATTGCCGAGCAAGAAACGTAATGTGTTGCGGAGACGCCGGTAGCTGTCCGCTTGTTGCTTGATGACTTCGGGCCCGAACCTCGGCTCTTCCGAATAATCCGTGCCGACCACCCAAAGACGCAGGATATCGGCCCCGTTCTCCGCAATTACGTCCTGCGGCGACAATGCGTTATTGCCGGATTTCGACATCTTGTCGCCCTTTTCGTCGAGCACAAAACCATGAGTAAGAACCGCATCATAGGGCGCGCGGCCGCGTGTCCCGCACGATTCCAAGAGCGATGAATGGAACCAGCCGCGGTGCTGGTCGGACCCTTCCAGATACATCGATGCCGGCCATTCGAGATCGTCTCTGGCTTCCAAGACGAACGAGTGGGTGGACCCTGAATCGAACCACACATCTAAAATATCGGTGATTTGTTCGTAATCATCGGCGGCGTAATCATCGCCTAAAAAGCGGTCCGGCGGCGACATAAACCAGGCGTCCGCGCCTTCGGCTTCGACGGCCTCGGTAATGCGTTTCATCACCGCTTCGTCGCGCAGCAATTCGCCGCTTTCCTTATTCACAAATACGGTGATCGGCACACCCCAGGCGCGTTGGCGCGATACACACCAATCGGGCCGGGTTTCGATCATGCCGCGCAAACGGTTGCGTCCCATTTCCGGATAAAACGCGGTCTCTTCGATCGCCCGGAGCGCTTTCGCCCGCAAATCGCCGGTGTCCATGGAAATGAACCATTGCGGCGTATTGCGGAAAATCA
>JABMOP010000080.1 GCA_013204125.1 Rhodospirillales bacterium
ACGGCGCCGAGCCCGAAGGCGTTTGTGTGCCCGACCGCACCATCGGCGCCGGGCGCCGGTCTTCGACGTCCAGAATGTTCTTGCGCCCGGCGGAATCCCGCCCCAACCTGACCGTCGAAACAAATGCGCTGGCGCACCGGGTTATCATCGAAGGCAGCCGCGCCGTCGGCGTTGAATTCGCTCAAGATGGCAAGATGCGCATTGCCCGCGCCGGCAAAGAGGTTGTGCTCTCCGGCGGCACCTATAATTCGCCGCAATTGCTATTGTTATCGGGCATCGGCCCGGCCGATGAATTGCGCGAAATCGGCATTGAGCCGGTGCTCGATCGGCCCAATGTGGGCAAAAACCTGCACGATCATGTCAACGCCTTCGTTTTTTTCGATATAGCGACAAATGATTCTCTGACCACCACCTTGCGCGCCGATCAGGTGGCGCTGAACGCCCTTCGCTATCAATTGTTCCGCACCGGGCCGATGGCCAATTTTCCGTCCTCGTCGCTGGGCTTCATCCGCGTTATGGAAGAGAGCGAGCGCCCGGACGTGGAATTGATTATTGTGCCGATCTGGCAGGAAGCGAAGGTTTGGTTTCCTGGCATCCGCCGCGAGCCGCACCGGTTTTCGGCCCGCTGCGCGGTTCTTCACCCGAGAAGCCGGGGCTATGTGAAGCTGCGCTCATCGACCCCGACGGACAAGCCGCGCATTTTGTGGAATATTTTCAAAGACCCCTACGATCTCGCCACGCTGCGCCAAGGGATTAAGGCGATCCGCACTATTTTCGATCAATCGCCGTTGAAGGAAATGATGGCCAAAGAGTTCATGCCCGGCACCGAACCCGGCAACGATGCCGATCTCGAAGAATGGCTGCGTAATAATTGCCAGACGGCGCAGCACCCGGCCGGCACCTGCCGCATGGGCGCCGACGAAGCCTCGGTGGTGGACGAGCAATTAAGGGTGCGCGGCATCGACGGCCTGCGCGTCGCCGATTGTTCGGTCATGCCCGATGTGATCGGCGGCAATACGAATGCGCCGACCATCATGATCGCCGAAAAAGCCGCCGATATGATTTTGGGCCGGGAGCCGTTACCCCAAGCCGAATTTTGAGGGAGACTTCACCATGACCAACCAAGCCGAAAGCGACATTCTGACCCAGGTTGGGCCGGGCACGCCGATGGGCGGGCTGATGCGCGAATACTGGCTGCCGGCCTTGAAAGCATCCGAGCTTAAAGCCGACGGCGATCCGGTGCGCCTCATGCTTTTGGGCGAAAAACTTATTGGCTTTAGAGATACGTCCGGCCGCGTCGGCATCATGGATCATAGATGCCCGCATAGATGCGCTTCGTTCTTTTTCGGGCGCAACGAAGAAGACGGCATCCGCTGCGTCTATCACGGCTGGAAATTCGATGTCGACGGCAATTGTTTGGATATGGCCAATGTGCCGCCCGCCCAGGATTTCAAACACAAAGTGAAGGCCAAAGCCTATAAGGCGGAAGAGCGCAACGGTCTGATCTGGGTCTATATGGGCGCGGCGGCAAAAGCGCCGCCGTTGCCGGCGATCGAGGCGACTTTGCTGCCCGAAAGCGAGATCAACATCACCTTTGCCCAGCGCGAATGTAATTGGCTGCAAGCCCTGGAAGGCGACATCGATACCTCTCATTTCAGTTTTCTACACGCCGGCAGCGTCAAGATGGACGATCTGCCGGAAGGCACCCTTGGGCGCTTCCAATTGCTCAACAAAGCGCCGGAATTTCATGCCGAGGATACGCCGTGGGGCACCATGTACGCGGCTTTCCGTCCGGCGGATGCGGGCGAGACCTATTGGCGGATGGCGCATTTCCTATTCCCGTGCTGGACCATGCAGCCGAACGGCGACATGGATCATCAAATCCATGCCCGCGCCTGGGTGCCGCTGGACGATACCCACACCATGTTCGTGCAGATCAATTGGACCGGTATGAAGCGCGGCATGAGCGTCACCAAAACCGGGGCGCCGCTGCCCGGCGGCGGGCAGGTGTTTGATTACCTGCCGACCTCAACCGATTGGCTCGGCCGCTACCGCTTAAACAGCAACGCCGGAAATGATTACCTGATCGACCGAGACGCGCAAAGGCGGGACGAAATTTACACCGGCATCACCGGCATTTATGAACAAGACCAGGCGATTACCGAAAGCATGGGCGCCATTACCGATCATACGTTTGAACGCCTTGCGCCTTCCGACGCGATGGTAACGAATACGCGAAGGCGCCTCTTGAACGCGGTCAAAGCGATGAAAGATAATGCCACGCCGCCGCCCGGCGCCGACGATCCGGGAATATGCTTAGGCGCCAGGTCCGGTCATTTCGTGGCCGGCAATGAGAAAAATTGGCATGAGGCGTATGCCGAACAATTAAGCGCGTCGGCCAATCCAACCGGCCAGCTAAGGCAGGCAGCTGAATAGCTACGCCAATCCAGACGCTTTGCGGCCGGTGGCTGTGATGGTCACTTTGTTGAAGCCGGCGCCGAACTGCTTGGTCGTAATCCAGCCGCTGCTTTCGCATTCTTTAAGCGTGCGCCCGAGAATGGTATCTTCCCGATTATCGGAGACCGCGATATCGCCCGACATGACGAGCAATTCCAAAAGCAGCATTTGTTGTGGAAGTATTGAAGCCATGATGTATCCAATAAGAAATAGTCGTTACAATTTGTGCGAATTAAAGCGGGCTAAGGCGTTCTCTACAAACATTGATTGGCCGGAGCGCCAGGGGAGCCATCCATGAACATTCAAAAATTTGACTGGCGAAGCGCCGATGACGCTGCCATCGAGCATCATTTCAACCCGCGCCTGACCATTCCAAACGCGCTCGAACTCTTAGGCGCATTACCGAAGCGGGCGGCGGCGGCGCGGCTATCCCTCGCCGGTCAATATGACCTTGCTTATGGTCCCGGCGATAAAGATACGTTCGATCTGTTCCCGGCCGAGGGCGGTTCCGGGGCGGCGCAAATTTTTATTCACGGCGGCTATTGGCGGGCGATGGATAAAAGCGATCATAGCCATTTGGCGGTGGATGTAACCGGCGGCGGTGTCACCCATATCAGCCTCAATTACGATCTCTGCCCGGATGTGACCTTGGATGACATCACCGGCCAAGTGCGAAGGGCGATTGTGCATATATTCAATCATGCCGCCCAATTGGGCGTCGATCCGGCGCGGCTGCATATTTCCGGTCATTCGGCGGGCGGTCATTTGACCGGCATGATGATGGCGACCAATTGGCCGGAATTTGGGCTGCCCAAAGATGTGTTTAAAAGCGCAACTCCGATCAGCGGCGTGTTTGAGCCCGAAGCCGTCATGCATACGTCGATCAACGACGATGTGCGGCTGGATCCGGATATGGCGCGGCGCAATTCCGCATTGGCCGCGCCGCCGATGGTGAACGCAAATGTGATGGCGGTTGTCGGCGGCGATGAGCCGGCGGGTTTCCATGAACAATCGGAAGCCTATGTTGATTTATGCCGGGGACACGGGATGGACGCCGAATTCATTACCCAGCCGGGCTGCAACCATTTCACCGTCTTGGATGCGTTATTCGACAAAGACGGCGTCTTGCACGGCAAAATGATGGCGATGATGGTTTAGGATTTAGAGCCTTGTGTCTTGCCAGCCACTATGCCCGGTGTTGTATAATGCGTTCAAAGAATAACGCGCCTACCGGAAGGAATCCCTATGCTCGATCTCGACACATTGAAGGCCATCGACATTCACACCCATGCGGATGGTCCCTGCGGCACCGAAACTTACGAAGACAAGCGCGAGCTTGCCGAAGGCATGCAGAAATATTTCGGCCGCGCCTATGAGCCGCAGCCAATCCAAACGATTGCCGAATATTACCGCGAACGGCAAATCGGGCTGGTGATTTTCACGGTTGATAGCGAACACCATATGGGCCACACCCGTTATTCCAACGAAGAAGTGGCCCAGCAGGCGGCTGAAAATTCCGACATCATGATCCCGTTCGCGTCCATCGATCCGCATAAGGGTAAGCAAGGCGCCAAGGAAGCCCGCCGTCTGGTGCGGGATTTCGGTGTCCAGGGGTTTAAATTTCATCCCTCGACCCAAGGCTTTTACCCTAACGACCGCATGGCCTATCCGTTGTACGAAGCGATCGCCGAAAGCGGCAAGCCGGCGCTATTCCATACCGGTCAAACCGGCGTCGGGTCGGGTATGCCGGGCGGCTTCGGCATCCACCTCAAATATTCCAATCCGATGTTTCTGGACGATGTGGCGGTGGATTTTCCCGATATGCCGATCATCCTCGCCCATCCGTCGTTCCCGTGGCAGGAAGAAGCCTTGGCCGTCGCCCAACATAAACCCAATGTCTATATCGACCTCTCCGGCTGGTCGCCGAAATATTTCCCGCCGATCCTGGTCCATTACGCCAACTCATTGTTGAAGCACAAAGTGTTGTTCGGGTCCGACTACCCGGTGATTACGCCCGACCGCTGGCTGGAAGATTTCGATACCTTGAAAATTAAGGACGAGGTCAAGCCGATGATCTTAAAAGGCAACGCCGCCAAATTGCTGCAATTGGCGTAACGGGAAAGGCTTCTTTTTCCAGGCTGAACTTTAAGGGCCGAGGTTATATCCGGCGATGCGCGGCAGCCACAGCGCCAATGCCGGAAACAGAATAATCAGGGTAATGCGGATTATATCGGCATAGAAAAAGGGCATAATGCCGCTAAATATCGTCTTTAAGGGGATCGTCTTGGCGACCCCGAACAGCACAAACACATTCATACCGATTGGCGGCGTGATCATGCCGACTTCGATCACCATGACCAGGACGACCCCCCACCAAATCGGGTGGTAACCCAAATCCGTCACCAGCGGCAGGACGAAGGGCATGGTGATGACCATGGCGGCGACGGTATCGAAAATACTGCCGAGGATGAGGTAGATCACCATCAGGACGAAAATCACCGCCAAGGGCGGTATGGAAAGCTCCGATATTTGAGTGACCAGGGCGTCGGGCATTTTAGACACCGTGATGAAGCTCGAAAAAATGGAGGCGCCGGCGATGATCAGGTAAATCATCGCGGTGTTCGAGGCGGTGTCTCTTAAAACTTGCCAAAAACTGTCCAGGTTCATTTTGCCGCGCGCGATGGTAAAGGCGACGGCCAATCCGGCGCCCAAGGCGGCGGCTTCGTTGACCGTGAACACGCCGCCATAAATACCGCCGATCACCGCTAATAAAAGTGCCAATACGCCCCAGCTTTTCTTGAGGACGGCAAGGCGTTCCCGCCAACCCAGGCGCGTGCCCGCCGGTCCCGATTTTGGATCGCGGTGCACCAAAATGCCGATGGTGATGAAATGAGCCATAACGGCGATCAGCCCCGGAATTAGCGCGGCGACGAACAAGGCAATGACGAATTGTTCGGCCAAAAACGCATAAATCACCATGATCACCGATGGCGGGATGAGCAAACCCAAAGTGCCGCCGGCGGCAACCGAGCCGGCGGCCAGTTTTTCTGAATAGCCGCGGTTCAGCATTTCCGGCAGCGCCACCCGGCCCATGGTGGCCGCCGTCGCCAAAGAGGATCCGCAGACCGCGCCGAAGCCGGCGCAGCCGCCGATGGTGGCGAGCGCCAGCCCGCCTTTCCGGTGCCCCATAAAGGCGTAGGCCAACCGGTAGATATCCGAAGACAGGCCGCTGACACCGGCAAAACTGCCCATCAGCAGAAACAGCGGAATGACCGCCAGATCCATGCTCGAAATCACGCTGACCGGTTCGGTCGAAAACAGCGATACCGCCGGCATCCAGCCGCCGAGAAAACCAAAACCAACAAAACCGGCGATGGCCATGGCGACACCGATCGGAATATGCAGCGCGATCAACGCGAACATTCCAACCAACCCTAAGCTTGCGACGAGTATCGGGTCCATCAGTACTCCTGGTCCGTCGGCAAAACATTTTCCAGCAAGCGCGGCGCGGCATCGTCGTCACCGTCCCGATTTTTCGCCGCCCGGAAGAGCACCATGAAACCGACGATCTGCACCGGCACGCATAAAAGCATGAACAACGTCGCTGCCGCCCACCATGGCGCCACCGGTAAACCCAACAGCCAGGTGGTTTCGCCGTTGACTTGGAGATCAATGGTGTAGAGCACGAATTGCCAGCCCAAGAGGATAAAAAACACCGAAGTGACCAACGCCGCCAAAGTATCCAGCCAGGCCGCCCCCTGAGGTCCCACCAGGTTGCCCAGAAAGCCGATGGAAACGTGATGACGCTCGGCAATTGCGACGGGGAAAAACGAGGCAATGACCACGGCGACAATCAAGCGCCCAACATCGGCGACGCCGTCAATCGGGCTATTGAACAGCCAGCGCATCAGAACATCGGTGATGGTTATCAGCGCCAGCGCCACCAGCCCGATCAGCCCCAAAAAGGCGAACCAGCGCGCGGCAACGGTGCCGCGCCGGTCCAGATTTGCCAGCCAGTCCGTCATTTTGGGGGTTTAGCGCCGGTTACTTGCCGGAACGATACTTGGCCAGTTCCTCTTTCAGGGCGGCGAGCAGCACCTTGTTTTTGGGGCTTTTCTTCGCCCAGTCATCGACAACGGGCCGCATGACCGCGTCCCATTTACCCAATTCGGCATCCGACGGGAAAACAAAATTATGGCCGGCGCGTTTTTTTGTGATCCCCAGCATTTTGTCCTGGATGGCGAAATGCACGTCGCCGAATTTGCGCGTCAATGCGTTGCCCGAATGTTTGCGCACGATGGCGCGGACATTGGCGGGCAGGGCGTCGAACCTTTCCTTGTTCCACAGCACCGCCAGCGGCACGGTGCCGAGGCGCGCCATGTAATGGTTCTTGGCGACATCAATAATGCGGAACGCGTACATGACGTTCCATTCGGCGGCCGAACCGGCAAGGATGCCTTTCGAGATGTTTTCCGCGACCGCCGGGATCGGCATGCCGACCGGCACGGCGCCCAAGGCGCGCATGGATGCACCGGCCACAGGGCCGCCGGCGCGCAGTTTCAGGCCCTTAAGTTCGGAAAAATTCTTTATCGGGTTGACGGTGTGGATGGTGTAGGGATGGGTGGTCGATATCAGCGGCACGTAGAAATCTTGATAGCCGCGCAACAGACCCCTGTCATAGAGGCTGCGGATGGCGACCGAGGATTCTTTTACATCGTTGATCAGGGTCGGCAATTCCATGACCTGATTGTCGGGGAAACGGCCCGGCGTGTAGGCGGGAACGACCCAGGCCAGATCGGCGACGCCGTCGAGCACCATTTTAATCTGCAGGCGCGGATTGCGGCCCAAAGCGCCACTTGGAAAGGCGTCGATCTTCACCGCGCCCTTGGCTTCGGCGTTGATCCCGTTGATCCACGGCATGAGGACGTCGGAAAAAGTCGGGTCTTTCTGCGATGCAAAAAATGCCAATTTTAAATTGGTTTGTTGCGCTTGAGCGCTGCCGGCGACTGCTATCAGTGCGACCGATGCGACCGATGCGGCGAATATCTGTTTTAACATAATGCCCTCCCTGGGTTTTATGAAGCTCATTGGAATTCAACGGCTCTATCTTAACGCCTTGGAAAAACAACATTCAATAGATAACTATTTCTTGATTGCGCGCCGTGACGCGGCAACGGCGCGCATCGCCCAGGGCGCCATGTCGTCCCAGGCGTCCAAAGCTTCGGTAGGGACCGCGTAATAGGGCATTTTTCCGAATTTTTCCGAGCCTTGCTCGATGAAGGCGTGGCTGTTTTCGTCGTCGGCTTTTAGAAACATTTCTTCGCCCTTGTTAATCAGGGCGAACATCGTGCCGTCCAAAAACAACCCATATCCGCCGAACATGCGTTTGGGCTGGACCGCGCCCAAAGGTTCCAACAATTCCAGAATATGGTTCACAAATTCACTGTGATCGGCCATAGCGGCGGCTCTCTTTCTTTCACAATTTAGTTGATTTAGTTCCCGTTTTGTTCTAGACTAAAGTTTGTGTGCTGTAAACCGATTTTTCCTCCCTCCCCCTTGATGGGGGAGGGTCGGGGTGGGGGTGTGCTGCTTTGACTAAGAATACAAAAATCTTTGCTAAGCGACTCCGCCGCAACATGACCGATGCGGAGCTACAGCTTTGGCAGAAGCTTCGGGCGCGACAATTTGGCGGCTATTATTTTCGGCGCCAAGCCCCCATCGGTTCCTATATTGCCGATTTTGCCTGCCACCAAAAGAAATTGATTGTCGAACTGGACGGCGGCCAGCATGCGGCCAATCAAGCTCAAGATGCAAAAAAAACAAAATGGTTGGAAGGAGAAGGATACGCCGTACTTCGATTTTGGAACAATGATGTAATGGATAACTTGGAAGGTATTTTGGAGAGAATACACGAGATGCTTGAGGCGCGGAGAGGCACACCCTCCCCCTGACCCCCTCCCATTCAAGGGAGGGGGAAGTTTACGCCCGGCCAAAATCTTCCTCCCTCCCCCTTGATGGGGGAGGGTTGGGGTGGGGGTG
>JABMOP010000081.1 GCA_013204125.1 Rhodospirillales bacterium
CGGCGACCTGGTAAAGCAATTGAAAAGTGCGCTCGGCGGCGCGTAGATCGCCACCGGCAAGTCCTAAATCCGCATCGACGACGCCGACCAAGGTTAAATAGGGAAAGTGATAGCCCTTGGCGACAATTTGCGTGCCGATGATCAGATCAATTTCGCGCTCTTCGATGCGGCGCACCAGCTCGGCGGCCTGGGCGGGCTTATAGATCGTGTCACTGGCGGCAACGACGGCGGTAATTTCAGGAAACAAGATTGCCGCTTCTTCGGCCAGCCGTTCGACACCCGGCCCGCAAGCGGCGAAATGATCTTCGGCGCCGCATTCACTGCATTCGGTTGGCGGGCGCGCTGAATAGCCGCAGTGATGGCATTGAAGGCGCGCCCGCGCACGATGTTCGACCAACCAGGTAGAGCATTGTGGGCATTGCAGCCGGTTGCCGCATTTCCGGCAAAGGGTCAACGGCGCGTATCCGCGCCGGTTAAGGAATAGCAAAGCCTGTTCGCCTTGGACAAAGGTCTGTTTGAGGGCTTCGATCATTTTTGGGGACAGCCATCGCCCGCGGTCCGGCGCGGATATGCGCATATCCACCACTTCGATGTCCGGCAAGGCGGCGCCGGCGTGACGGTCCGGAAGATGGTGCTGTTCATAGCGTCCATTGCGCGCGTTTTGATCCGTCTCCAACGACGGCGTCGCCGATACGAGGGCGATTGGGATATCGCCCAATTGGGCGCGCACCACGGCCATGTCGCGGGCATTATATACGACGCCTTCTTCTTGCTTAAAGGATTGGTCATGTTCTTCGTCGATAACGATCACACCCAAATTCGGATAAGGCAAAAAAAGTGCCGAGCGTGCGCCGATAACGACGCGGGCAGTGCCGTCTGCGAGCGCGCGCCAAGTGGAGCGCCGCGCCGCCGCTGTCAGCTCCGAATGCCAAACCGCCGGTGGCACGCCAAAGCGTTCGCGGAACCGCGTCAGCCATTGGGCACTTAAGGCGATTTCCGGCAATAAAATTAACGCCTGCTTACCGTCTTCGAGCGTTTGGGCGACGGCTTCAAGATAAACCTCGGTCTTGCCCGACCCGGGTACGCCTTCCAAGACCGTGACGCTGAACCCGCCGACTTTGGTCTTAGCGCGGATATCGTCGGCCGCCGATTGCTGATCCGCTGATAGCGTCGGTCCCGGCGCGTTCCAATCTGGGACTGCGAATGCCGGCGGCGGCGGCAATTCCAATTGCACCAATATGCCCAAATCGACCATCCCTTTGATAACCGAAGGGCCGACGCCGGCTTCGAGCGCAATCTCTTTGGGGATGCGCGGGACCCCTTCGCCTAAAACGCCGAGCACATTTTCCCGGGCTTTGGTTGATTTGAATTGAGGTCGATTGGCGGCGAGGGCGTAGGCGCGCACCGGCTTTTCAGGCTCCAATGCGGCGGGGACGCTCATCGCCATTTTTAAAACCGCCCCCCAAGGCGCCATGTTGTAATCGGCGACCCATTCGATAAAGCGGCGCGAAATATCGGGCAACGGCTGGGCAGATAACACGCCAAGCACCGATTTCAACTTGCCCGCATCGACCGGCCCCGGCTTTGAATCCCAGACAACGCCGATGACTTCGCGCGGGCCGAGCGGTACGGTCACAAAATCACCGGGCGCCAGATGCAGCCCGTCCGGCACGGCGTAGGTATAGCCCCGCCCAAACGGCAGGGGCATCAATACAGTAACGCAATTCGGCATTAGCGTTTCTTTAAGAAGATCAGCGGAATCATCGTTGCTGCGGGTGGCGTTCGGTGATGGCATGGGATACACTGTAGCGGTAATCGAAGGGGAATAAAATTCCCCCTTAAAAATCTTCCGGCGTATAAATTAATCCCGCCGGCCACCCCACCAGGATGGAAAACCAAGACCGGACCCACAATTGCCGAGGGGCCGGCAAGTGAGAGATTTGTAAATGAAGTTCTTTATCGATACCGCCGATGTGGACGAAATCCGCGCCCTTAGCGAAACAGGTATGCTC
>JABMOP010000082.1 GCA_013204125.1 Rhodospirillales bacterium
AGGTTGCCGTCCCAGTCGTATTCACGCAAGCGCCCGCCGCGGGCGGTGACCACCGGCGGCGATTCATCGCTAAGCTCGCCGATGAACAGATTGCCGTTTTCAAGTAACATGGCGTGATTGATACCGCCTTTGTTTAGCTTCCAGCTATGCACCAAATCACCGGCCATGTTGATGAGATATGCCTTCTCCCCGCGTATCGGCGAAAACAGGGTAAAGCCTTTAAAGGTTTTGGATTTCTTGTGGATGGAAACGCCGGTGGCGGAAATTCTCGGCAATGCAGCCTCCTCTTAGTACGGATGTATCCGGTTTCAGGTGCAGGTGTTGCAATTGCCTATACGTTTCCAAGCCTTCCGGTTCAAGAACAATTTGCGCTCCTTGCTTTCCTTCAAAATGTAATCGGTTTAAAATATACTTGAAGTCCGGGAGGCGGAAACGGGTGCTCATTGAAAACCGTAAACTAAAGACCGCAATGGTTCTGCACGGCGCCGCCACTTGGCTCTACATCATGTTTGCCGCCTTTTTAATCATGCTGCTTCTGGAATTTTGGAAAGGCGTCGAGCTTATTCAGTATATCAATGATTATTGGTTTTCTTTTGGCGGTGCGCGCGAAACGATTGCCTATGCCATCCTCTGCTTAGTGGTTGGCCGGGCATTGGATAGCTACGCCAAGCGCCTGAACCCGCGGCTGAAATATCCTTGGCGCGGCTGGCATTTTAAAGAATAGCGGCAGCGTATTCGCCGTGAATCATAGCGGCAGCGTATTCGCCGTGAATCATAGCGGCAGCGTATGC
The DNA here is from genome assembly GCA_013204125.1 of Rhodospirillales bacterium. GTDB lineage: Bacteria > Pseudomonadota > Alphaproteobacteria > Rhodospirillales > UBA2165 > JABMOP01. The sequence continues at coordinate 792 of JABMOP010000082.1, forward strand.
GCCGTAAATCATAGCGGCAGCGTATTCGCCGTAAACTATGGCGAGACCCTATTTGCCGGCGCCTAGCCCGTCCATGGTGAAGCCGATATCTTCGAGTGATTTCTGAAGCTGGGCTTGCTGGCCGGCGTCCAGCGCCACCAACGGCGGGCGCATTTGGGCCCAACCTGGATCGCCGGAAAAATGTGCGACGCCGGCTTTGAGCGCCGCGATCATCGGAAACTGAATAAATCGTTCGCGCACATCGTTGAGCCCTGCTTGCATGGCTTCGCCGTCGCCGTCATCCCATTTATGATACAAGGCGAGGATGGCCGCCGGGTTGACGTTGGCCGACGCTGAGATGCATCCATCGCCGCCGTTGCGCATATTATCAAGCAGGAACGCTTCGGATCCGACGAAGATGCGGAAATCATCCCAGCCGGCGTCCAGCATGGCCTTGGTGTTGGCCCAATCGCCGCCGGAATCTTTGATGCCGACAACCGTTTCCGGGTAGCTGGTGATGAGCCTTTCGATAAGGGGCAGCGATAGCGGCACCTGGGAAATCGGTGGAATGTGGTAAAGGTAAATGCGCAGCCGTGCATCGCCGATGCGCTCGATAATTTCGGCGTAGACGGCAAAAAGCCCATCGTCACTGACATCTTTGTAATAAAAGGGCGGTAACATCAAAACGCCGCTGCATCCGGAATTGACCGCGTGGCTGGTCAGACGCACGGAGTCGGTGAACGCAGCGCACCCGGTTCCCGGCATCATGCGGGCGGCATCTATGCCTGCTTCTAATAGCCGGTCGATCAGCTCGATCTTCTCATCAACCGACATGGAATTGGCCTCAGAGTTGGTTCCGAACACCGCTAACCCGACCTCTTGGGCAAGCAACCAGCGGCATTGTTCCGTCAATCGCTTGGCGTCAGGAGCGAGATCATTGCCGAACGGCGTGACCACGGGCGTTAATACGCCGGACATTCTTTCAGGGACGGACATTGCATTTTCTCCGGGTTACGCCGGCGGGCATTCGAATGGCGGGCCCGCAGCCGATTGTGTCTGAAATATTTCAATCATGGTAAGGAATAAGCCGCGACAAAAAAAGCGCACAAAAGCATTTGTCTGAAATCATCTCGTTTTAGCCGTGGTTTGGGCGCATTTGTCTATTATCAGCGTGGTGGTTAGGGTGGCGCGTAACCGTTTCAAACTTTTACAATTTGTAGCGTGAATCGCGCGTAAATTGGTCTATTTAGTAAGATACAGTCTTGGGCCGCTTTGATCTGAGATAGCAGGTAACTATAGACTCTTAGGAAAAAGTAAAGGCGATGGCAATGGCGAAGCGCGAGAACAGAAAAGCGGATAAATCGGCATTGCCTGCGGCGCTTGGTGAGCTTGATAAGGCTGCGTTCATTTCTACGGCGCGCCACGATTTGCGCTCGCCGCTGACCGCGATCTTGGGTTTCGCTCAATCCATGGATGAGCAAATATTTGGCCCCCTTGGGCACAAAAAATATCAAGACTATGTCTCCAACATTGTCGATGCCGGGCATCCCATCAATAACATGCTGGGCACAGTATTCGATATTCTAGACGCCGATAATCGGTCTTTGTCGCTCCGCGAGAGCGAATTTGATATCGGTGAACTGGTCGAAAAATCGGCCTTGAAGTGTAGCGCCGCCGCCGAAGATTGGGGGGTTGGCCTGGACGTCGAAGTGGAGGAAGGGCTGCCCTTATTCCTGGGTGACCGAGATCGGATGCTCCCGGCGCTCGGCGGAATTTTTGATAACGGGCTCCGCTATACTCCGGCGAAGGGGACTGTAAAAATTTCGCTCAGGCTCAATCAAGCCGGCGATATTATTTGCGCAATCGAAGACAACGGCCCTGGGCTGAGCGATGAAGAAATTGCCTTGGCGGTGCGGCCGTTTAGTCGCGTTGCAGGCGTCGCTGCGCACGGAAAACAAGGTCCGGGCCTTGGATTGGCTTTTGCCGCCGCTGTTATGAAGGCCCATGACGGCGAATTGCGCGTGACCAGCAAAGCGGGGCAGGGAACGCTGATCGAAGCAGTATTCGTGCACGCCGTTTGGTGCCGGACCGGGCATAAAATTCTTTAATATCAAAGCGTTCGCGCATTTCAGGTGATTTGCAGGCAATACCAATTTGCTGCGAATTAGCAAAGAAGGTTGCCAGCATCGTAGGTTGCAGCTATAACCCGCCGGTTTTCGCCGCCCCGCCCTGGAGTGCGCGACATGATAAGTTATATGTTTCAGTGAAATTATGCCGAAGAGGGGTTCGAGGTCATGGCCATCGAGCGAACGTTATCAATTATAAAACCCGACGCAACGCGCCGGAACTTAACCGGTCAAATTAATGCGCGTTTTGAAGAGCAGGGGCTTTCCATCGTCGCCCAAAAGCGCATTCGTCTTACACTCGAACAGGCCCAGGCATTCTACGACGTTCACAAGGAACGCGCGTTTTTCGAAGACCTTTGCAATTTCATGATTACCGGACCGGTGGTCGCTCAAGTCTTAGTCGGCGAAGACGCGATAACCAAAAACCGCGATATCATGGGTGCAACCAATCCCGCCAACGCCGATGAAGGCACCATCCGGAAAGATTTTGCCGAAAGCATCGAGGCAAATTCGGTGCACGGCTCCGACGCCCCGGAAACGGCGGCGAAGGAAATATCCTTTTTCTTCTCTGAGCTTGAAATCGTCGGCTGATATTCGGCCCTGCGGTTCTCTATCCAGACGGATTGACCATGCCGTCCGGGGATGGCGCTTCGGCGCCATCGATCAGCACCCGCGCGCCCTCTACGCGGACGCGTCCGTCGGCGATGAGGCGCAACGCCAGCGGATAGATTTTATGCTCTTGGGCGAGGACCCGCTTCGCCAGGCTTGCCGGGTCATCCAGTTCAAGAATCGGCACAGCCGCTTGGACAATAATAGGGCCGTCATCCATTTCGGGCCGGACAAAGTGGACCGTGCAGCCGGCGAACCGAGCGCCGGCTTCGATCGCGCGGGCATGGGTATCCAGTCCCTTGAACGCCGGCAGTAAGGAGGGATGGATATTGATTAATCGGTCCAGCCATTCGCTGACGAAGTCACCGGTCAATAAGCGCATAAACCCGGCGAGGCAGACCAATTCCACGCCGGCGGTTTTTAAGGCTTCTGTCAGGGCCGCTTCGAACGGCTCTCTGCCATCAAAAAATTTGTGATCGATGACGCAGGTTTCGATGCCTGCCGCTTCGGCGCGCGCCAAGCCTTCTACGTCTGCAACATTTGAGATCACGATCGCAATTTCGACCGGCAAGTCAGCGGCTATTTGGGCGTCGATCAAAGATTGCAGATTACTGCCCCGCCCGGAAATGAGCACCCCGACCCGCATCACGTCCAGACATCTCCGTGATCGTGGATAACCACGCTGGGTCCATATTCTTCGCGCTCCGTAACCTCGCCGATGGGCGTTACGGTCTCGCCGTGGCTTTTTAAAACTGCCGCCACATCGGCGGCATGGTCCGGTGACGCGTTAACCGCCATGCCGACGCCGCAATTGAAGGTACGGAACATTTCTGTGTCTTTAATACCGCCCTCCGCCGCGAGCCATTTGAAGACCGGCGGTATATCCCAGGCTTTGGCGTAAAGATCGATGCCAAGCTGATCGGGCAATATGCGCGGCAAATTGTTGGTCAAGCCACCGCCGGTAATATGGGCGAGTGCCTTGATGCCACCGGCGCGATACGCGGCCAGGCAGCTTTTGACGTAAATGCGGGTCGGCTTAAGGAGCGCTTCGCCAAGGCTCAAAGAGGGGTCAAACGGGGCCGGGGCGGCAAGATCGGAACCGACGGCATCAACGACACCGCGCACCAGAGAATAGCCGTTGGAATGAATACCATTGGAGCTTAAGCCCAGAACCACATCACCAGCGTCAATATCGCCGGTCGGCAACAATTTGCCGCGTTCCACCGCGCCGACGGCAAATCCCGCGAGATCGTAGTCGCCGCCCGAATATATGCCGGGAAGTTCGGCGGTTTCGCCGCCCAGCAGCGCGCACCCCGCCTCCAAACAGCCGTCTGCGATGCCGGCCACAATTTGGGCATCGGCTTCTGGATCAAGCTTAGACGTGGCGAAGTAATCGAGGAAGAACAGCGGCTCCGCGCCTTGCACGATCAAAT
>JABMOP010000083.1 GCA_013204125.1 Rhodospirillales bacterium
CGCATCGGTGCCATGCCGACGCCGCCGCCGATGAAACTGATCAACGATAGGAAGCTGAGGTCGGTATCGCCGAGGCCAATCCAGCCAAGCGCTCCCTCCTTCAATAGAAATGTATGGATCAGGTTGTTCAACGGAACCGTGATCGACTGTACCGCAAGCACCGCGAGACCGAGCCCAATCGCCGTATCAACCCGTCTTGAAACGGCCAGGAACATGCACATGCCGAGAAAAAATGCCAGCGCCAGATTCTCAACAAAGACGGCTTGGACGAAAAGGCTGGCAAAATGGGTCATTGTCACTCTCCCGCCTCAAGAACAGGTTGCCCTTCGAATTCCTGCGTTTCGACCTGTGCCTTCTTTATCGCCCTGACAATCCAGATGAGAAAGCCGATGACAAAGAAGGCGCTGGGCGGCAGCAACATGATCGCCAGGGGTTCGAACCACCCGCCCTCCGCAGTAGCCGGCAGGATGACCACCCCTAAAATTTTGCCGGCGCCCAACAATTCTCGAACGGCGCCAACGACGATCAGAATCCAAGCGTAACCGAAGCCGTTTCCCAATCCATCCATGATGCTGAGGGGAACGCTGTTGTTCATGGCATAAGACTAGGCGCGTCCGAGTATGATGCAGTTGGTGACAATCAGGCCGACAAATACGGAAAGCTGCTTACTAAGGCCGAAAGCAAAAGCTTTCAGTACCTGATCGACGACGATAACCAGCGAACAGATGATGGTGATTTGGATGATCAGCCGGGCATTGCGCGGCATGTGACGGCGGATCATGGCGACGAAAGCGTTGGAAAGGCTAAGCACCGCGATCACCGCAAGTGACATGACCAGGGCCGTCGCCACCGTCTTGGTAACGGCGAGGGCCGAGCAAATTCCAAGAATTTGTAGGGTGACCGGGTTGTCGCCGATCGATGGATTCAGGAAGGCCTTTTTCATTTCATTGGTCATGACTCACCCTATTGTCGCTGGAGCTTGGTGAGAAACGGCCCGAAACCATGCTCGCCAAGCCAGTAATGGAGGAGGTTGTTGATACCGCGCCCGGTATAAGTGGCTCCGGACAGGGCATCGACCTGATACCGCGAATCGGTCATGCCGGGCTCTACTTTCCCGGCCCCGATCCCCAGCTTGATGACCGCGCCGTCCCAAATTTTTTCCCGCGCCATTGATTTTTCCAGGCAGATGAATCGATCAATGCGCCAAGGCCGGGGGTTTCTCTATGCTCGTAAAAGGTCAGCCCGGCAACCGTGTTCATATCTTCGCCAAGACCCAAGTAGCCGTAGATCATAGAGCCATATCCTCGGCCGCGCATGGGAAGGATGACCTGGCGCGTCTTGCCGGCCTGATTGACCAGATAAATGACCGCGAAACTGGCCCGCGTGCCGAGCCCCGCGATATCGAGTTCTTTCGGAATGGCGATTCTTTGATTTGGGTCGCTTGCTGCCTTCCGTTGGTCATAAAGACCGGGGGTCGGCAGTGGCGATATATTCACCGCTTTGCAGATCAACGACCCTGGCCACCACCTCGATATCGCCGGATATCAAATTTTTTTCGGCGTCGGGAAGGCGGCGGACGATTTCCTCGATTCGATTGCGCCGTTCCTCTTCCTTATTGGCAATCTGCAACGGCTTCGGGAGCACCGGTGAACTGGCAACCAGGATGGATCCGACAAGTGCGACGGCCAGGGTCATGCCAATCGTTTTAGCCGGGCTGTCATTGGGCAGGGCTAAAAACCGGTTCCACCAAGAGCGGCCGTTTTGTCGCCGTTATCCACTGCGCCGGGCCCTCCGTCTGATGTTTGCCCAAATAACGAGATAGTCGATTAGGGGCGCAAAAATATTTCCGAACAGGATGGCAAACATCACTCCGTCGGGGTGCGATGTATTGGCGACACGGATAATCACCACCATGACGCCGATCAGGATGCCGTATATCCAGCGCCCTTTGTCGGTCATCGCCGAGGTCACGGGATCGGTCGCCAGGAACAGGGCGCCGAAGGCGAAATTGCCGAGCACGAAATGCCAGTACCAGGTCACGCCGACCAACGGGTTGGCCGGGTTGCCAAACTGGTTAACCGCCAGCACCATTGCGACCATGCCAAACAGGACCCCGGCAATAACGCGCGGCGAAATGAGGCGGCGGTAAAGTAAGAAACCAACGCCGAACAAACAGGCCATAGTCGAGGTGGTGCTGAAGGGCTCCGGATTGAAGCCGATAAAGCTCTGCAACCATGATGTCCCCAGCCAGGACAGCGTGCCAAGGCCGCCGCGCGCGGCGTTCTGAAGGTAGTAGGTGGCGCTGGTAAGCGCATCGACCACCGTCCAGCTCGTTTCGATGATCATTTCCTTCGGGTAGGTAATATAGAGGAACGCCAGGCCGACGAGGACAGGATTGAGGAAGTTCTTTCCGGTGCCGCCGAAAATTTCCTTACCGACGACAATGCCGAATGTGATGCCCAGCGCCGCCAGCCAAAGTGGAATCGACGGCGGCAGCATAAGCGCGTACAGCAAGGCGACGGTCGGGAAACCCTCGGCGAGGGGACGTTTTCGGAAAATGGCGAAAATCCATTCCCATAGACCGCCGACGATCACGGTTACAGCCAGAACAGGCAGAAAAAACAGTGCGCCGTGGACCGCGGCGGACCAAAAATTTGAAGGACCGTGCCCGATCCCCAGTCCGTCGATCAGTGTGCCCTGCCACCCGGGGGCCTGTTTGAGTCCGGCCTTCGCAATATCGACGTTTACCTGATATCCGGTATTGATGAAGGCCATAATGAGGCAGGGAATTAGCGCGATGACCAGGTAACGGGTGGCGCGCTCCAGGCTCGGACCGTCGCGGATATGCGGACCATTTTGGATCTCCGGCACGGCGGAGTTCGGTCCGGAGCGAAACAGCCGGCCAAGCCCGAAATCCAAGGGCCGGTGTGAGCGGTCCGGGCCGGGCATCAGGCTTCCTCCTCAATGCGTTTGAGGGCGGCTCTCAGCATGGTTCCGTACTCGAGCTTGCTTGGACAAACAAACATGCAGAGCGACAAGTCCTCCTCATCCAACTCCAGGCAACCAAGGGCCTGCGCCATATCTACGTCGCCGACGAGCAGGGCGCGCAACATTTGCGTCGGCAGGATGTCGAGCGGCATCACCCGTTCGAATCCACCAAAGGCAACCATAGCCGTCGTCCGCCCGTTCATCGCGGTCGACAACGGAAGCCGCCGCCGTTGCCGATTGGCTGCGCTCGACCGCCCGTAAATCGAAAATGTTCTGGGGACATTCAGGAAAGCCCGGCGCTGCGCGATCGCCGGCGCCTCGGCAAGGACAGATATCTGGTTGTGATACCGGCCAACGAAATTATTGGGCTTTCTAGAAATGCGCCCGGACAGGATGGATCCGGAAATGGTTCGGTTGTCGCCTTCGTTCAATTCACCCGCGGTCAAGGCGCCGACATTGGCGCCAAGACGGGTCCGCAGGAGCCGGGGACACGCACCACCGGTCCGGCCAACGAGACCACCCGCTTCGGCTGCAAGCGGCTGCTTGTAAATAGCCCACCGATGGCAATGACATCCTGATAATTCAGATGCCAGACGGTCTTGCTGTCGCTGACCGGATCGAGAAAGTGTATGTGCGTGCCGACCAGGCCGCTTGGGTGGGAGCCCGCGAATTCGGCCACCGTGATCGTTGCATTATCGCTGACCGGTATCTCTAGATTGAGAGGCGCGCACAGATAGACAGTCCCGTCGGTCAGGCGGGATACCACCGTCTGCCCATTGGCGAAGGCCTCGCCATGTTCACCGATAATGACTTCCGGACGCGCTGCCAAGGGATTGGAGTCGGTGGCCGTTATAAAAATGGAATGCGGGACCGTTGCCGGGTTCGGCACCTTGCTGTAGGGGCGGCTGCGAAAGGCGGTCCACAGTCCGGAAGTAAGCAAGGTCTCGATAACCTCGTCGCGCCGCAAATTGCTCAAGGCGGCAGCGGGCCAGGAAGGAAAAGATACCGCGTCGTCGCCTTCAAGGCGGACAACGACAGATAGCAGCGCTCGTTAGGCGCCGCGGTTGATTTCTGCGACGACGCCAGATCCCGGCGATGTAAATAGGACGCCGGGATTCCTGCGGTCAGCGAATAGGGGCTGGCCGAGTTTGACCTTCTCGCCTTCCTCCATCCGCATGGCTGGGCTCAATCCAAGGTAATCGCTTCCCAGTAAAGCGACGGAATTGGTATCCGGCCCGTCGGAAATTACCTGGCCGGGAGCGCCGTCTATGGGGATGTCCAAACCGTCAACTCGCATCGTTCAACGTGCCTTCTTCAATCAAACCCATGGAAATCGCCCAAAGCGAAGCCAAGACGAATATTTTTATCATACCGGCATCCAGTATTAGAACTCCTCTCTTAAATGGCAATCCATTCGCGAGCTATTGCTAACGGCCACATGGATACAAAGCCTCGATGCGATCGAAGGCGGTATTGATGACGTCCTCCTCGACGCAATAGGCCATGCGTACATGATGTTCGCCAGATGGGCCGAAGGCGCTGCCTGGAGTGACTGCCACTTTCGCCTTCGCCAGCAACTCGATGGCAAAATCGTATGAACTCTCGTGCTTCACAAGGAGACGCGGGAACACATAGTAGGCGCCCTCCGGCTCGACGTATTCGAAGAGGTGGGGTACAGAGTCCAGGCGCCGGCAGATCAGATCCCGTCGCCTTGCCAGGATATCTTCGAACTCCTTCAAGTGAGCCGTACCGCCGGCCAGCGCTGCGATACCGGCAACTTGGGAAATTCGCGGCGCGCAGATGATACGCGCGTCATGGACTTTCAGTACTTCGCATTTCAGGAATTCGGGCAGTATCGTATAGGACAGCCGCCAGCCGCTCATGGCGTAGGCTTTTGAAAAGGTAAAGCAATAAGCGATGTTGTCCGCTAATTCCGGGACGCTCGCCAGATTGAAGAAGCGGTCCTTATTGCCGTAGGTGAATTTGGAATAGGGATCGTCCAATAGAATCAATAAATCATGATCCAGCGCAATTCGCCCGATTGCGCGCAGCTCGGTTTCGGTGAAAATCGTTCCCGTCGGGTTCGACGGCGTCACCAGGATGATCGCCTTCGTGCGCGCGGTAATCAGCCCGGCTAGGGCATCCACATCCAATTTCCAGCCCAGGGATTCGTCCATCGGCCAGCAAACGGGCGTGCCACGATACAAATGCACCTGGTGAAAATGAGAGGCGAAGCCAGGGTCGGTCACGATGATCTCGTCGCCAGGATCGGTGATGACGCGAATAAGCGTACTGAGCCCCTGCATGTTGCCGGCGTGGATCATCACCTGCTTGTCGGGGTCCACTTCAATCCCTGTTTCTTGGAGATGTTTTTCGGCGACCAGCCGGCGTAGCTCAGGCAAGCCGTCGGGAAGCGTGTATTTTCCGATATCGGGATCGGTATCCAGCACCTCGGCGACCGCTTGGCGGATGAAGGCGGGCGTTTGGAACGACGGCAATCCCCAAGTAAGGGAGGCCACGCCCTTGATACCAGCGCTACGCATGGCCATATCCTTGATCGCCGAAACGGTGATGCCGGCAACGGAACGTGATATCAAATGTTCTTTGTTTTGCATCATTCGCAACCAATACTGTAAGGAGTGAATAATATCTAATTCAAATCTGCCTGTATTTGACGGTCGTTAATTTAGGCCCGTTGATGGGGGTCAATGACAGGCAAAGCGGCTTTCAGCAACAATGAGGCATGGATATCGGCGGGCGGAATATTTTGGTTTTGGGCGGCGCCGGGATGGTGGGTGTCTCCGTTTGCCGACAACTTCTCGGACGCCGGCCGGCGCGTCTCGTGGTAGCGGCACGGAGGCAAGCGAGGGCGGAACAAGCCACCGCCCGCTTAAACAAAGAATTCCCTGGCACCGATACCGAAATCGTCGGCGTTTGGGGAGATGTCTTTCTCCGTAGCCAGTGGCAGGCAGAAACCGTTGGCCGCCGGGAAATTCTGGCGGACAAAGACCGCCGCGCGGAGGTTCTTTCGGATATTTACGGACCGCTCAATGACCAAATGGTTGGCGCCTCTCTGCTCGCTAATTTCGTGTGCGGGCGCACGGCCGCGCTTCGGGATATCCCGGCGGATATCGTCATCGATTGCATGAACACGGCATCGGCCCTCGGCTATCAGGACGTTTATTCCACCGCCGGGCGGGCGCTTTTGGAGCTCTCCACCGGCGGCACGGAAGGCATCTGTGACGATACCGCCGGGCAGCTTTTGGCGTCGCTGTCGATCCCGCAACTTGTGCGCCATGTGCAATTGCTGTTGGAAGCCATGCGCCGCTCAGGCACGCGTGCCTATGTCAAGGTGGGCACCTCAGGAACCGGCGGCATGGGTCTCAACATTCCCTATACCCATGGCGAAGAGCGTCCGTCGCGGATGCTGCTCTCGAAGGCGGCCCTGGCCGGCGCCCAGTCGCTGCTTACCTTCCTGATGGCGCGCACACCGAATGGTCCGGCCATCGTTAAAGAAGTCAAACCTTCGGCGCTCATCGGCTGGCGCGATATCGGCTTCGGACCGGTTAGCCACGGCGGTAAGGCAATTGCCATTTACGACTGCGCCATAGAGAACGCACTCGCCGCAGACGATATGGCTAATCTTGCTGCAAACGGCGAATTCGGCGTTGCAATGGGCGAAAAATTGACCGGCGTTTATATCGATACGGGCGAAAATGGCGTGTTCTCGGCTGCCGAATTTTCCACCATCACGGCCTTGGGCCAAATGGAAATGGTGACGCCGGAGGAAATTGCGGATTCCGTCGTACGAGAAATCGAGGGCGGAAATTCCGGCCATGATATCGTTGCCGCGCTGGACGGTTCCATCATGGGGCCGACCTACCGTGGCGGCGCCTTGCGTGATGTCGCTCTAGCCAAGCTGCACGCTTTGGAGGAAGCGCACGGTGAAGCCGTCGCCTTCGAAATACTGGGCCCGCCGCGCCTTTCCAAATTGTTGTTCGAAGCGCATATCCTGCGCCTTCAATCGGACAACATGGAAACCCTTATGAAGGCACAGCCTGAAGAGCTGGCCGGGGCGGCGCAAAACCTGATCGAGAATAACGCCGATATTCGCCGGCATATCATATCCATCGGCCTTGCCATCCTTCTTGTCGACGGCAAGCGCTTATTGCGCGGGCCGACAATCAAAGCGGGGGATGCCGATCATGGCTGGGTGGATTTGACCCGAGCCAACATGGAACGGTGGCAGGAACGGTTCAAAAAAATAAACGATTTGACCAAAACTGAACGGAGCGGCGATTTTTCTTCGCGTTTCGACCGCGTGCAACTACAAAGCCGCAGCTGGGGCGGCGGCTGCAAATTCGAAATCGGCGAAGTTGCAGCCTGGATATTCACTCACGAAGACATGGGTTCTCGAGATAAGCGCTGAGGGGCCGAAGGCATTATATTCGGCCGGACCTTGGTCGGCGCCATATTTCTGTGTGCCTCGGATACACTATAAGGCTTCTACTTTCTTCCTTGCCGTTCTTTATGGCGCTCCATATGGACGATGAGTGCATCGGTCGTTTCTTTGAGCAAAGCCAGCTCGTCGATGGAGAGATCGTCAAGCTGTTCCAGATTGTATTCGATGGTCTGGACTATTTGCCTGACGGGACGTTGCATGGGACGCATAAAATAGGCAGTGATCGTCGCAACAATCGTTCCGAAAAAAAGGACCGATCCCAAGACGATCCATATTCCGCCGATAATCTGCGAAACACCGGAAAGAGGCGCGTCAGCAATGCCGGCGGTCGAAAACGCTGCGATCCCCCAATAGAGGGCGGCGCCATAAGACGTGATGGAAGTGCCTTCCATATCCCGCTCCGCGACGTATAACCCTGCGGAAAAAAGGAGCCATAGGACGACCAACAGGAAGATCATCTTCAGAATCGGCGTATGTGTGGCGACGTCCTTGGCAAATCGGGCGAACCTGCGATTTTGCTTCATTTCCCACCCCACCAACACAGCCCGGCACGCACGCAAATTTCTGGGACCACCTCAGTCATGCGCGGCGGCATGCTCGGCGCTTTGCACAAAGGTATTGCTGCTTAAGGGTTGTGGCTCGAACCTTCAATATTATGCTTCGACCGCTTCCGAAACGCGGCGCTCTTCACCGGTGAAATTAATCGTATGGCGGCGGCGATCGGGGCCGAAATAGACCTTGCACTCGACAAACGGCCTGGCTTTGGTAATCAGCGCGCAAATGCGCCCATACAGCATTTTCGGTGACACCGGTTTGGCCAAGAATTCGGTAATCCCCTGATCCCGCGCGGCCCAAATATGTTGTTTTTCGGTATAGGCTGATGTGACGACAACCGGCATGAACATATTAGGCGAATTTTTACCCCTCCGGATCCAATTGATAAGGGCCAGGGAATTAAATTCAGGCGACCAATCGGTAATCAAAATATCGGGCGGGCTGTGCATTATAATGTCGTGGGCGTCTTCCAAAATTGCCGTATCGGAAATACGCCTGATGCCGAATTCGTGCAGAACCATGCGCATCATGGCGCGCACATGGTCAAACCTCTCGATATACAGAATTTCGAGATTTTCGAGGTTATAAGCCGGTAGACCGTTCATTTTCCTGCCCGCTAACGATAATCAGCAACCTAATTTAAGACCCCTGGCCGACCCGATTATCCCAATTCCACCGATCCACCTTGGCTAAAAACTCTATTTAAGAATTCTATTAATAATTGCAAGGCTTTATCTTACCCATTTTGCGTTCTAAGCCGACAAAAGAGGATAGGGGGGATTACGGACTGGTATCCGTAGATTCCCGAATTATTAATGTATAATTCGCCAAATTCTTTTGATGCCAATCAAATCCCCTTTCTGCAATATACCTGATGATCGGGACTAAATACATAATAATGCCGGGTAATCGACGAACCCAAGGCCAATACCATCATGAGCATTAGGGCGCACACCCACAGAGTTTTAGAATTATCGAGCCCCGGCGACAAGCTGAGCGATGCCTTCGACTGGTTCATGATCGTGCTTATTATTACCAACGTCATCGCCGTCTTGTTGGATTCAATCCCGCAGATTGCAGAAGCCTACGCCGCGCCTTTTTGGCTATTCGACATATTTTCGATCATCATTTTTACCATCGAATACGCCCTCCGTTTGTGGTCCTGCGTCGACGGCGCCGAGGCTAAATATCATCAGCCGGTTTGGGGACGCCTCCGCTATATGCTATCGCCGCTCTCGATTATAGATCTGGCGGCTATCTTGCCCTTTTATCTGGGATCCCTGCTCGGCGTTGATTTGCGTGTCTTGCGAATATTCAGGCTTTTCAGGCTTTTGAAGCTGACCCGGTATTCTCCGGCGTTATTGATAATCTGGTCGGTCTTCAAAGAACAGCGCCGCGCATTGGGCTCTGCCATGATTATCATGATTTGCGCTCTGATTCTGACCGCCACCCTGATGTTCTTTCTGGAACGAGAGGCCCAACCGGAAGCGTTCAATTCCATCCCGCATGCCATGTGGTGGGCGCTGGCGACATTGACCACGGTCGGCTACGGCGACGTCGTACCGGTAACTGCGCTCGGCAAGATTTTTGGCGGCATGACGATGGTCCTCGGTATCGGCATGTTCGCCCTGCCGACCGGTATTCTGGCGACTGCCTTCGCCAACGAAGTGCGCAAGCAGGAATTCATCGTCACCTGGCATATGGTGGCCAGGGTGCCTTTGTTTACAGGGCTGGATGCAGCGGAAATCGGCGATGTGGTGCGCGTCTTAAAACCGGTCGTGGTGCCGCCCAGATACGCCGTCGTGCGTGTTGACGAAGTTGCGGAGAGCATGTTTTTCATTGTCTCGGGGCAGGTATCGGTTGATGTGCCGGGCCAGCCGATAATGCTTAACCCGGGAGATTTTTTTGGCGAAATAGGCCTGATGCGGGAATCGGTGCGCATTGCCGATGTGGTCTCGATGACCGAATGCCGACTGTTGGAATTGACCAACGATGATTTCCGCAACTTGATCCAGACCCATCCCGAGATCCACGACCAATTGCAGGGCGTCATGCATGAGCGACTTTCGGAACTGGATGATGTAACCACGCGCTCGGCCGATTGATATCCGCGCCCCCCTTAGTATGACGTTGGGGTATTTTCCATCCGGCCCTGACGTGGCATAGTCTGCCCCCAAACAAGAAGAATTTGTGGGGAGGACTTAAATGGGTTCAGGCAGCCGTGGATACCGGGATCTTCAAGAACATCTGGAAGCGCTGGACGCTGCCGGCCTGATCTACAAAATCGGCGACCGGATCGATAAGGATTCAGAAATGCACCCGTTGGTGCGCTGGCAATTCCGGGGCGGCATTGCCGAGCCCGACCGCAAGGCGTTTTTGTTTACCGACATCGTGGATGGCAAGGGCCGCAGCTTTGATATTCCGGTGGCGGTCGGCGCCTTGGCCGCGAACGAGGCGGTCTACAGCGTCGGCATGGACGTGCCGGTCGATCAAATCAGCGCCAAATGGGAACGCGCCATCAACAACCCAATTGCACCCCGCGAAATCGAAGATGCGCCCTGCCATGAGGTCATCATCACCGGAAAGGATTTGCAAGGCGCGGGAAATGGACTGGACGCCTTGCCGATCCCCGTTTCCACCCCCGGCTTTGATAGTGCCCCGACCCTGACCGCCACCAATGTCATCACCAAAAACCCGGACACCGGCGTGCAAAACATGGGCACCTACCGCGCCGGGCTGAAAGCGCCGGACCGGCTTGTGGTCCGTATGGCGACCCGCACCGGCGGCGCTGAAGGCTATTTGCATTGGCAGCAATATAAAGCGATGGGCAAAGAAATGCCGTGCGCCATCGTCCTTGGCTGCCCGCCCTACGTGGCCTTCATGGGACCACAGAAATTGCCGTTGGGATTGGACGAAATGGAAGTTGCCGGCGGCTTGGCCGGCGAGCCGATTAATATGGTCCGCTGCAAAACCGTGGATTTGATGGTGCCTGCCGAAGCCGAGGTGGTGATCGAAGGCATTATTGATCCCCAGATGTTGGAACCGGAAGGCCCGTTCGGCGAATCCCACGGCCATATTGCGCTCGAAGAATTCAACATGCCGATGCGCGTCACCGCCATCACTCGGAAAGCCTCGCCGGTGATCCCGTCCTATATCAGCCAGGTAACGCCGTCCGAATCCAGCACCATCAAGCGCGTCGCCTACGAGCCGTTATTTTTGGCGCACCTCCAGGGTGGGCTGAACATCAAAGGCGTCACCGGTGTATCGCTGCACGAGCCGTTAACTTCGCTATTGCGCGTCACCATCCTGACCCTGGCGCGCGGCATGCCGAAGACCGAAATTTGGCGCGCCCTTTATGGCGCCGCAGCGTTCAAAAGCGATATGAGCAAGATCGTCATCGCCGTGAATGACGACATCGCGCCGACCAATGCCGACGCCTTGTTGTGGGCGATCTCGTACCGCAGCAATCCCACAGACGACATAATCATTCTGCCCCATCGGGGTTTGGGCCACGGGCCAAAACGCGAACACGGCAACGACGAAGACGGCACGCTATTGATCGACGCCACCATGAAAAGCGCGATGCCGCCCTTGGCGCTTCCGGCTAAAGAACACATGGAACACGCCAAGGAATTGTGGGAACGGCTGCAACTGCCGCCGCTGCACCCGGAAGAGCCATGGCATGGCTATTCTCTCGGCGATTGGCACGATAGCTGGGCCAAGGATGCGGTGCGCGCCGCCGGCGGGGGCTATCTTGAAAACGGCGCAAACAGTTTAAAGCGCCAGCAACCCGGTTTGGTCCCGGAAACATCCGTCCGCGATATTGAAGACGGATGGGATTGAAATGAAAGCGGCCGCCTTCGACTACCTCGTAGCGTTGGATGCCGATGACGCAGTCCGCCTGCTCGGTGAACACGGCGACGATGCGCTTCTTCTTGCCGGCGGCCAATCGCTGGTGCCGATGATGGCAATGCGCCTGGCCCGCCCGTCGGTGCTTATCGATATCAACGGATGTGCAGATTTAACCGGCATAGGCGCCGCCGCCGAAGGCTTACGCATCAGAGCAGGGAGCCGCCAGAAAGACGTCTTGAAATCCGCCGAAGTGGGCCAAGCCGTACCGCTTCTGGCCAAGGCGCTGCCCTTCGTCGGCCATATCCAGACGCGCAACCGGGGGACCGTCGGCGGCAGCCTTGCCCACGGCGATCCATCGGCTGAAATGCCGTTGGTAGCGGTCACGCTGAACGCCGAAATCACATTACGTTCCGCCGCCGGCCAGCGCAAAATCGCCGCATCTGAATTCTACACCGGCCCGATGTCATCGATACGCGAAGCAAATGAATGCCTGACCGAAGTGGTGTTCCCTATCTGGTCCGGGCCTATGGGGTGCGGTTTCCACGAAGTCAGCGAACGCCACGGTGATTTCGCCATCGTTTCCGTTGCCGCCCAGATGCAACTGAACGGCGACGGTATTTGCACCCAGGCCGCGATCGGTATCGGCGGCGCCCATTCGCACCCGATCAAAGCCGCAAATGCCGAAGCCGCCTTGATCGGCAAACCGATAAGCGAAGATGTTATTGCCGAAGCAGCTTCGCTTTCAGCAGACGGCATCGAAGCCATGGACGATGTGCATGCAAGCGCCGCTTACCGCCTTCGCGTTGTCCGCGTATTGGCGGCGCGCGCCATTTCCGATGCGGCGGCGGAGGCCGGCAAATGAGTGCCCGCAAAATATCCATGAGCGTTAATGGCCGCGCCTATTCCGCAGATGCCGAACCGCGCGTCACTTTAATGGATTTCATCCGCGATTATTTGGGGCTGACCGGCACCCATATGGGGTGCGAACATGGTGTTTGCGGCGCCTGTTCGGTGATTATCGACGGCGAAGCGATGCGCGCCTGTTTGATGTTCGCGGTTCAAGCCGAGGGCCGATCGATCACCACGGTCGAAGGCCTATCGAACGATGACGGCACCCCCGGCACCTTGCAGGAAGCCTTCCGCGACGCCCACGGATTGCAATGCGGCTATTGCACGCCGGGCATGTTGATCGCCGCCGAAGCCTTGCTGGCGGAAAACCCGAACCCCAGCACCGATGAAATTCGGGGTGCCATCGGCGGTAATTTCTGCCGCTGTACCGGCTATGTACAGATCGTCGAAGCCATCGCCCTGGCGGCACAAAATCTAAGAGGGGCAGGAAAATGAGCGAAGCCGCCCCCAACACCCATTATATTTCGCAAAAGCGGCGCACCAAGGAAGACAAGCGCTTCGTTTCCGGCAAAGGCACTTACGCCCAAGACGTGGTGCGCCCGGGGACCCTGCACCTTGCCGTATTGCCGAGCCCCTACCCCCGCGCCCATATCAAAAGCATCGATGTCAGCGCCGCCCTGGCGCTGCCCGGCGTCCACGCGGTTTTAGAGGGCGCGGAATTGGCGGGCGCCACCAACCCACTTTATGGCGGGCTGAAAACGCCCGGCGTCAAATGGCGGCCCCTGGCGCACGAGTTGACCCGCTATGCCGGTGAATGGGTGGCCGCCATCGCCGCCGACAGCCGCGCCATCGCCGAAGACGCGATGGAATTGATCGAAGTGGACTATGATCCCACCGACGCCGTGATCGACCCGGAAGAAGCCTACCAAGATACGTCGCCAAACGTGCATCCGGAACATGGCTCGAACGTCCTTTATGACGGCGCCTTTACCTGGGGGCCGGTCGAAGACGATTTCGCCGCCGCCGATCGGACCCTTACCTTTCGCGCCCGCTGGCATAGATCTTCTACGGTGCCGATTGAAACCTTCGGCATGACCGCCGAATGGGATGAAGGGCGGGAAATTTTAAATATTTGGGCGTCGATCCAGATGCCCAATTACGCCGATCAGATCGCCGGCGCGCTCAAGCTTCCGATCAATGCCGTCCGCGTCCATCAAGACGTCGATGTAGGCGGCTCCTACGGCGTCAAACGCGGCATCAAGCATACTGTGTTGGCCGGCTACCTCGCCCGCAAACTGGGCCGGCCGATCCGCTTGATCGAAGACCGCTTAGATAATATGGGCGGCGGCGATGCCCACGGCCCGGACCGCATTTTCGATACCAGTGTCGCCTTCAACGCCGACGGCGAAATCACGTCGCTTAAAATTCGTGCCCTTGATGACGCCGGCGCCTACCCTGGGCGCGGGCCGTTTCAATTGGGCAAGCCGATTGCCGCCATCGTCGGCCCCTACCGCATCAACAGCGTCCATTACGAACTTGTTTCGGTGACCACCAACAAAACCGGCCAGGTGCCGGTGCGCGGTTTCGGCCAGGCGCCGACCAATTACATGATCGAACGCGCCGTCGATAAGGTGGCAAAAGCCCTTAATATGGACCGCCTCGAAATCCGCCGTAAAAACTTCATTCAGCCCGATGAATTCCCGTACGAAATTCCGAGCGGCACCAAATATGACAGCGGCAATTATCCGGCGGTTTTGGATAAAGTCTTGGTTCTTTCCGATTACGAGGCGTTGGTGAAACGCCGCGATGTTCTACGGCGCGAAGGCAAGCTGGCCGGGATCGGCGTCGCCACCTGTTTGGAGCCCGGCGGCGGCAATAACATGTTCGAATATTTGATGAACCCGTCGGCCGAAGTCACGACCTTCATGGAAGGCGCCGAAGCCCGCATCGATGCCGATGGCTGCATCACCGGGGTGATGGGGACAACGACGTCCGGCCAAGGCCACGAAACTCTGGTCGCCACAATTTTAGGCGAAGAGTTGGAACGCGACCCCGACGATATCCGCGTCGTTCATGCCGACACCCTATCTGCGTTGCCGACCCGAAGCCCGGTCGCCAGCCGCATGGCAATCATGCTCGGCGGCGCAATAGACGGCGCGGCAAAAAAACTTAAAGGCCAAATGATGGCCATCGCCGCCCATAATTTAGAAAGAACGGTGGATCAATTGGAATATTCCGGCGGCGATGTGTTCGACCGCGCCGATCCCGCCCGCAAACTGAGCTTCAAGGAAATTTGCTTCATCGCCCACAAGCAATTCCATAAGCTCCCCGAAGGCGCGGCGCCGGGGCTTCAAGCCCAGCATGTGTGGCAAGTGCCGCTTGGTGGCCAATTGCCGGACGAAAACGGCAAGGTGCAGCTCTATCCCTGTTTCTCATTCCAGGCGCATATTCCGTTGGTCGAGATTGATCCCGGCACCGGCAAAGTCACGATCCTTGATTATTTCATCGCCCATGATTGCGGGACGGTCATCAACCCCGATATCGTGCGCGGCATGATTATGGGCGGCATCGCCCACGGCATCGGCGCGGCGCTTTATGAGAAATTTACCTACAGCCCCGATGGCCAGTTTTTAAGCGCAACCTTCATGGATTATTTGATGCCGTCTGCCTTCGAAGTGCCGATGGTCCAAGATACCGAACATTGCACGCCTTCGCCTTTGACGTCGCACGGCCAGAAAGGGTCCGGCGAAGGCGGCTATCTCGGCGCGCCGGCGGCCATTGCCAGCGCCGTCAATGACGCGCTTGCACCGAGGGCCATTGAAATCGACCAAGTGCCTATGCGCATGTCCTTAATTGAAGAATATCTGAACGGAACCGACACATGATTATTGATACCCACGCCCATTTCACCCCGCAATCCATGCTCGATGCCTTGCTCAAACAGGCGGACCGCTTTCCTTCCGTCGATCTGATGCACGAAGACGGCAGCTATAAAATGGCCTTCGCCGGTGGCGATGTAACGCGGCCCATTTCGGCCAAATTGCGCGATACCGATGAACGCTTGGGCTGGATGGACACCTGTTCCATCGACGCGCAGGTGGTCGGCGGCTGGCTGGATAGTTTCGGCTACGAATTGCCGGCGCAAGAAGGCGCTGCGTGGTCGCGTTTTATGAACGAATATCTGATGAGCGGCACGCAGCCTGAAAAACGCTTAACGCCCTTGGCAAGCGTGCCGTTGCAATCGGGCAAGCTGGCGACCGAAATATTGGAAGAAGCCATGAACGCCGGCTTCGTCGGCGCCATGATCGGCACCCAGCCACACGGCAAATCGGGCAATTTAGACGACCCCGATCTGGACCCGTTTTGGGAAGCCGCATCCAGCCTCGGCGCGGTTCTCTATCTCCATCCGATGTTCGGTTGCGGCGATCCAAGATTGTTGGATTTCGCCATGATGAACGCGGTCGGGCGCGGCGTCGATACGTCCATCGCTATTTCCCGGCTTCTGTTCACCGGCCATTTCATCAAATATCCTGGCATGAAATTTATCCTCTCGCACGGCGGCGGCGGCATCCCCTATTTGATGGGCCGCTTAAACCGCAACCGGGATATCCACCCCGGCGATTTCGCCGACCCGGCCGAAGGTTTCAAGGCCTTGTTTTTCGATAGCGTGTTGTTCGACGAAGAAGCGCTCAAATTTTTGGCTACCTTGGCCGGCACCGACAAAATCATGATGGGGTCCGACTACCCCTTCCCGATCGGCGATCCGGAACCCGCCGGCATCGTCCACCGCTGCGGCTTCGACGCCGCCGCAACCAACGCCATCCTAGGCGACACCGCGCAAGCGATGTTCAAGATCGAAGGTTAGGCCGCCTCCACCAACATCGTCATGCCCCGGTTTGTCCGGGGCAACTAGGTAAGACCCGGTGCGCGCCCTGGATCACCCGGACAGGCCGGGTGAGGGCGGCAGGGGTTGGGGGTTAGGCTTCTTCCGGTTTTAGAAAATCACCGCGTTCCAGTATCCACGATGTGGCAAAGCCGAAGACCAGGGCCCAGAACGGCGCGCCGATGCTGAAAATGGGGATATTGGCGGCGGTCACCAGGAATGTGATCAGCGCGCCGTAGGTGAAGCGGCCTTGAAAGGCGGTTTTGAACGCGGTCTGTAAGACGGCGAGCAAAGCGATCCCGGCCAAGGTGGCGATAAACGCTTTTGGCGCCGCCAGCATGAAACTGGTAAAGACCGGCGAGAAGACGCCGAACAATAAAGCCAGCAACCCGACGAATATGCCCGCCGTGTAATGGCGCTTGGCCTCGCCCGAAGATGAAATGATGGCGTTGACCGGCCCCGTCAAACAGGTGGAAACGGTGCCGACCGCGGCAACGATGATCGAGCCCGCGCCGCACATGGCGGTCACCGCATTGACCGGGGGTTCGTGTCCCTTGGCGCCGATCACCGCATAGCCTTGGGCGTTTTGCGCCGCCAACACCGTGATGGCGAGCGGGATCACCAATTCGATCATCGCCTGGATCGAAAATTCAGGTGTGAAAAGGACCGGCTCGGCGACGCGCAAGGTCAATTCAGCGCCCGGCGCATAGCCGCCGGCCAGCGGTATCGCGATCAGCCCGATCACCAGCGCCGAAATCAAAGGCGGGAAGCGCCGGGCCAAAGCCGGATAGGCCATCAACCCAAAGAATACCAAGGTCATCGGCGCCGTGATCCAAAACCCGGTTTCGAAGGCGCGCAGCCAATCCAATACGAATTGCAAAAAGACGCCGGCGACCATCGCCATGACGATCGGCATCGGCAGCGCTGCCATGATGCGCTTGACCCAGCCCGAGACACCCAAAACCAGCATCAATGCGCCGGTGGCGTAGAACGCGCCGATTACTTCTGGAAAACTTAAATGATCGAGCGCCGGTCCGACCAAAACCGTGCCGGGGATGGTCCAGAAAAAGACCAGCGGCTGGCGGTAGGCGACACAGAAAATAATGCTGATGATGCCGTTGATAAAAAACGCACCGAATATCCAGGACGCCATATCCGCTTCGGAAAGCCCGCCGCGGGCGCCGGCCGATAAAATTATGGCAATCGGGGCGGATGCGGCAAATATAAAGGCGATCAACCCATTGGCGGCAAGCTGGCCGGAAAAATCCGAAAATATCTGTTTAAGGCCCGGAAATGGTGGCTTCGGTAGTTCGATATGCATGGGGCGGCAAAGGCTCATGGTTGAAAACGGCGGTGCGCATTGCCACCTTCTTTGCAGATTAAGACGATTGCCGCAATGGCCCGATCAAAACCCGAAGGCGCATATCGGTTGATTGCTATGGCATCCGGTGACGAATCGTTTATATATAATCCCCAGAATCCGGAATAGTAAAAATAGGAGTTCCAGCGTTGAAGCTTAAAATATGGTTGATGTCCCATTCCACCTTGCTGATAATCTGGCTTGTCGTCAGCGTTGTCTGGACGTTTGGATTGGCTATTTTCTCCACCAGCATAACCCCGGCCTTGTCCGTCAAGGCGATGACTTTGTTATTTTCCGTCGGCATCCCGCTGGGTGTCATCGTTACCGGAATTATGATCTTTGTAACGGCGCCGAAGAAAGCCACCCCGATTGTAGTGCCGCCAGCAGTCAAAAAACCGGATGATGACGACGACGATGAATAATCATTCCGCTGATTTATTTTAATCCCATCCAACGCATTTAGCGAATTGACGAAAAATATATTTCATTATTGTTTATAATGACTTAACTATTTAAATAGGGGCGCTAGCAAGGAGCCCGCGACAACCCCGCCCGGGCGAAATGGCGATGGAGCAAGTTATGTACGGTCAACTTTCTAAACCGCGTAAACTTTTATGGCCGGTCGGTATCGGCATTGCACTTGGCATCTTAATACTAGTCATGGACGGAGAATGGAAAACAAGCCTGATTGGCTTCGTTCCGGCGGCGATATTCGTCGGCGTCTTCGTGTGGGCGGCAATAACAGAAAAACGAATTTAACGCTTTAAATTATCATGCCGCCAATTTGCGGCATTCGGCGATCAATCCGGATAATTCACCGGCGCGGGCCTCATCCAAATATTCTATATTTTCGGCCAAATTCTCAGAGTGGCTTTCGATTTTTGACGCTACTTTGCTCAGTTCGGAAAAACCAAAAGTGCCGGCCGATCCAGCCAGTTTATGCGATAATTCATTCAGCTTCCGCACGCCATCGACGCGTTCCGTTTGAGTGGCAGAGTGGACAGCGATCTCCCATGCGCTTTCCAGCGCTGAAATCCGCTCATCGAGTTGAGATACATAGGATTTTTTAAGTTCTTCCAGCCGCTCGGCAAGTTCTGTATTATTATCCTTCATGGTGGGCAGCCCAAATTTCCCTGACTTGATCGGCAAGTTTCATGGGGTCGAAGGGCTTGGCAATTACACCCGCCGCGCCTAATGACCGATAATGTTCGCGGTCACTATCCATCACCTTCGCCGTCATAAATATCACCGGCACCTGATCGAACCCCGGCAATTGGCGGATCGCCGCCAAGGTATCGGGCCCATCCATTTCCGGCATCATTACGTCCAGTAAGATGATATCCGGTCCATAGCCGGGCAATACTTTCAAGGCTTCGGAGCCGGAACTGCACATTTCCACGGTAAGATTGCCAACCGTTTCCAATGCCACGCGCGCCACGGTCTGAATGTCCATTTCGTCTTCGACGCAAAATACTTTTTTTAGGTCCGGTGTCATCAATCTACCTTATACATTCAGGGTGCGCCTTCCACTCTATAATCTGGATATTATCGATCAATTATTCAAATACATTCCGGAGATTAGGACTTCACACCGGCTGGATTATATAACGGAAAGGATTTGTTTTCTATCTAAGATGGTATTAATTTAATAATTACTATTATTTAGGGGTAAATCATTCATTGAAAGAAAAAGGGGTCGCCGAAGCGACCCCAAGTCGTCGATGAAGTAATAAAAGAAGGAATGCGAGGTCCTTTGGCTAAATCAGCCCACTTCACCGAGCCCCAAATACTGAGGGTAATTTAGGGGCTCGTCGTTACGCCCGGATAAATACGATGTGAACAGGTTGTAAATTCATGTTAATAAACGTTATCGGTTAGACGATTATCGACAACCTGCAAAGCAGTTGAGACCCAATGCATGGCAGACCACCTTCTCATTGTTGAAGATGACGAACTCGTCCAATCGCTGCTCGCCGCGTATATGAAGGGCGAAGGCTACAAGGTTAGCTATGCCGGAACGGGCAAAGAGCTTCTCGCAATCCTCAATAGTGAAACCATAGATTTGATATTGCTGGATTTGGGCCTGCCCGACGAAGACGGCTTGACCCTGACCCGGCAAATCCGCGCACGCTCCTCAATCCCGATTATCGTGATTACCGCCCGCAAAGGCCGTGAAGACAGGATGGCGGCTCTGGAA
>JABMOP010000084.1 GCA_013204125.1 Rhodospirillales bacterium
CGCCCAATTCAGATGGGCCGAGGCCGCTAGATGCGGCCCGCTATTTCGCGCGCCTCTGCCAACGGCTCATTAACGCGATTACCGCACCAACTGCGGAAGGAAAGCTATACGAAGTGGATATGCGCCTTCGCCCGTCCGGTAATGCCGGACCCATCGCATCGCATATCAACGCCTTTATAAAATATCATGAAGAGCGCGCCTGGACATGGGAACACATGGCCTTGGCGCGGGCGCGCATCATGTGCGGCGCCGATGATCTTGTCGATAAAATAAACGCTGTTATCAATCGGACGCTAACGGCCGGCCGCGACCCTGTTTCTCTTATCCGCGATATTTCGGAAATGCGCAGCCGCATCGATCGGGAACGCCACACCGATATCATCTGGGAAGTGAAATATATTCGGGGCGGCTTGGTGGATATTGAATTTATCACCCAGTACCTGCAATTAAACCATGCCGCCGCTGCGCCTGAGATTTTGTCCACCAACACAATGGAAGCGCTCGGACTAATGGAAACCAACGGGTTTTTAAGTGCAGATGACGCGAAGATGCTGCGCGGCGCATTGATGCTTTGGCAAGCCGTTCAGGGGATGCTACGCCTGACCTTGTCCGGCGCTGTTGGGCCGGGCCGCAAAATTCCCGAAGCTTTGAAACGTGCCCTTGTTCAAACAACCGGGTCCGCCGATTTCGATCAACTGCAAACGCGCATGGCGCAAAGTGCGGAAAACGTATCCGCCTTATTCAACAAGGTCATTCCACCCAATGCAGACCAAAGTGATGACTAAGGTTTTTAAATCCCTGGCCGAAGCAGCATGCGAAGTCCTGAACACGGCAGCGGCCGGCGAGAAGGCGGCCTTAACCCCCATGATTGCGGCTGCCTGGAAGAACGGCCAGATTAAAAACATCGGCACCGCCCGACCGCCGGCACGGCCCAACCGCTCGGCGCACCCTGAACTTCGCCCGCCCCGCGACATGCCGCGCCGGGGCTTCAATTCGGATCGGGGCCGCATATCGTTTATCCACGCGATTGCCCATATCGAGCTCAACGCCATCGATCTGGCTTGGGATATCATTGCCCGCTTTTCAGACCCGGCACTGCCAAAGGCATTTTATGACGATTGGGTTGGCGTCGCCGAAGATGAAGCCCGGCACTTTTCCATGTTGGCGAATTGTCTTACCGGACGGGCTTCCTGTTACGGAGATTTACCGGCCCATGACGGCCTGTGGGAAGCGGCGAGCGATACGGCGGATGATTTATTAGCCCGCCTTGCGATTGTCCCTTTGGTTCTGGAGGCCCGCGGGCTGGACGCGACGCCGGCGGCGATCCAACGGCTAAAGAGCGCCGGCGACGAGGAAGCGGCAAATATCCTCGCCCAAATCGGAGAAGAAGAAATTCCCCATGTGGCGGCGGGCGTGCGCTGGTTCGAATATCTTTGCGAGCAGCGCGGCTTGGAGCCCAAATCAACCTATCAGGAATTGGTCAAGGCCCGCTTCAAGGGGCAGATTAAAGCTCCGTTCGCGGTGGATGCGCGCCAAGCCGCCGGGTTCGATGCCGAATATTATGAACCCTTAAGCCAATAATCGGATTGCATATCTAATCGTCTGAAGACGCGCCCTCATCACCGGCCTTCCCTTCGCCGCCTTCAATGCGCCGGGCTAGCGAAGCCGCCATGAAATCATCCAGATCGCCATCCAATACCGCTTGCGTGTTGGAGGTTTCAACATCCGTGCGCATATCTTTGACCATCTGGTAGGGCTGCAAAACGTATGATCTGATTTGATGCCCCCAACCGATATCCGATTTGGATTCGTGTTCAGCCTTAGCGCTATCCTCGCGCCTTTGCAATTCGGCCTCGTATAGGCGGGCGCGCAACATATCGTATGCAGCGTCGCGATTGCGGTGCTGGGACCGGTCATTTTGGCACTGAACGACGATCCCCGACGGCAAATGCGTAATGCGAATGGCGGAATCGGTCTTGTTCACGTGTTGTCCGCCGGCGCCCGATGCGCGGTAGGTATCGATGCGAATATCTTTTTCCTCGATTTCAATATCAATATTCTCGTCGACAACCGGATAGACCCAAACCGAAGCAAAACTGGTATGACGGCGCGCGCTCGCATCGAACGGCGATATCCGGACCAAGCGATGAACGCCGCTTTCAGTTTTCATCCAGCCATAGGCATCTTCGCCGGACACTCTGACTGTGCAGGATTTGATGCCCGCTTCCTCGCCGCTGCTTTCTTCCAGGAATTCCAATTTATAGCCGCGCTTTTCCGCCCAGCGCGCATACATGCGTTCTAAAATTTGTGCCCAATCCTGTGCTTCGGTACCACCGGCGCCTGCATGTATTTCCAAATAACAATCATTGCCGTCCGCTTCACCTGAAAGCAGGGCCTGAAGGCGCGCCGTATCGACTTGACCCGCAAGTTTGGCGAGCGCCGCCTCGGCCTCGTCGATCACATTTTGGTCGTTCTCGGCTTCGCCAAGTTCGATCAAATCCACATTATCGGCGAGGTCGCGTTCGATGTCATCGACCGAACGGATACCGTTTTCCAGCCGGGTGCGGCGGCGCATGACCGATTGTGCGTTCTGCGGGTCATCCCACAATTTGGGGTCTTCGGCTAGAGAGTTTAGCTCATCCAGCTTTTCGACAGCAGCATCGTAGTCAAAGACGCCTCCTCAGCAGCTCCACCGACTGCTTGACGGATGCAACGAGTGTATCGATTTCGGCGCGCATGTGACCAACTTTTAAGATGTTACAGGATATGACAGCGTTTTAATGGCTTGCCCCAATCTTCGCAAGCTGGCGGCCATTAACACTCAAGAATTCGTTCAGTAAAGCCCGCCGGTGCCGGTTGCGGGTGTCGCCACCGGTGTCTCCGAAACCCCTTCGAGCACGCTTTCTCTGCCGGTAGGTATGGTGCCCGCCTTGAACGCTTCGAGAATAACTTTGGAATCGCCAGGGCGCGCCGGTCGACCGGTTTGGCTGTCGACGCGGACAAGATGAATGCCGGGCGGGATACGAAATGGAATGGCCGGCTTGTCTCGCAATGCATTTTCCATGAAATCTTTAAATATCGGCGCCGCCACACTGGCGCCTTGTTCGC
>JABMOP010000085.1 GCA_013204125.1 Rhodospirillales bacterium
GTCCTCGATGCGGTTTGCCAAGGAATCCGGCGAGAAGCCGCCGAAGACGACGGAATGGATAGCGCCGATCCGAGCGCAGGCGAGCATCGCGTATGCCGCCTCGGGTATCATCGGCATGTAGATCGTGACGCGGTCGCCTTTCTTGACGCCGCGTGCCTTCATGGCATTGGAGAAACGGCAGACCTCTTCGTGCAGTTCCTTATAGGTGATGGTCTTGCTGTCCTTCGGATCATCGCCTTCCCAAAGAATGGCGGTTTGATCGCCGCGGGCCTTTAAATGTCGGTCGATGCAATTGGCCGAAGCGTTGAGCGTGCCGTCCTGATACCAGCGGATGCGCGCATCGTCGGCGAAATCCACATCTTTGACGGCGCTATAAGGTTTGATCCAGTCGATGCGCTTACCGTGTTCGCCCCAGAAACTTTCCGGATCGTCCACCGAAGCTTGATACATTTCCAGATATTTATCGTTATCGACCCAGGCGCGCTTGGCGAAATCTTCGGGTACGGGAAACACAAGATTTTCCGACATGAGAAGCCCCTTCCTCTTCCTGATTTTCTTTATGAAACTCTTGATATTAGCCGGATTATGGCAAATTCAGGGACGTTGACAAGGGCTTGCCCAAGTCTATGTCCTAAAGCATCAAGGCCCGCGTTCTGATGAAGACCTCGCCGCCCTCGACATGCGAAGGGATCTGGCGGAGCGGCCTGCCCTTGCACGGCCCGGCGATGCACATGCCGTCTTCGATTGTAAACAAGGCACCGTGGGTGGAACAATTGATATGCTTGCCATCCATCGTCAAAAATCGATCGGGCAAAAAATTCAGCGGCGTGCCGATATGCGGGCAGGAATTGATATAGACATGAACGTCGTCGCCGTGGCGTATGCCGAATAACATCTGGCGCTTGCCAGCGACCTCAACTTCGAACCCTTTGGCCGCGCCGTCTTCGATTTCGGCAAGGCTGAGGATGCGTTCGCTATCGCCGCTGTCGCTCATTCAGCTTGCTCCAAACCGGCTGGGATTTCGCTCCATTCCCGCCACACGCGCTTTGGAAAAGGATCGCCCAGTTTTTCTTCGCCGGCCCTAAGCGCCGCTTCCACATAAGGCATCCCGCGCCGAAATTCGACCCACATGGCGCGGCCCAATTTTCTAAATTCGGGCTGGGTCCGGCAACGGAATGTGTTCAAGATGGCAACCGTCGCAACCGCGTCGGTGGGTTGGCCCATGCGGTTGAAATGCCGGGTCAGCTTAACCAACTCGACCTGAAATTTCACCAGTTCCGCCGACGCCGGCAATTTCTTGCCGGTAAACCAGCCCTTTTTCAAATGTCCGCCATCTTCCATGTTTACGCGAAGAACAGTCATGACCGCCAAGATGGCGCCCAAATCTTCATCGGTCATGACTTTCAGCCCATCGATATAACTGCCGACTTCGTCTTCGGCGGTAAGCCGCCCGCCGGGGCGAAACCCAAGAGCCATTTTTACTTGGTCGAAAAAACTCACTAATCTCTACCGATCAAGGATTAATGCCTGCTTTTTTGCAAACGATCTTCCATTCGCCATCCGTGACCGGGGCGACGCTGAGCCGGGAATGACGGACCAGCAACATATCTTTTAAGCGTTCGTCGGCCTTGATTTCGGCGAGGGACACGCGGGTTTTTACCGGCGCCAGCGCCTTGAAATCGACCATGCCGAACTTCCCCTTTTTGTCCGTGTGATCGGGGTAATGTTCGCGCACCACTTCGACCACGCCGACGATCTCCTTTTCATTGACCGAATGATAAAAAAAGGCTTTGTCGCCGATTTTCATGGCTTTCATGTTGTTGTTGGCCTGGTAGTTGCGCACCCCGTCCCAATGCTCGACGCCCTTTTTCACTTGATCGTCCCATGACCAGGTGCCGGGTTCTGATTTAATAAGCCAATAGGCCATGGCGCGCTCCTAAATTTTTGTTCGATTAAGCGGTTTCTTCTTTGAGCGGGCGCGCGAGCAGCCCGGCAATGGTGGCGTCGATATCGGCGAAGTGATTTATCACTCCGTCGACAGCCGTGCAAATTGGCGCTTCGACGTCTAAGCGGCGCGCCAAATCGGTAATCGATGAAGCCGTATAGACGCCCTCGGCAACCGAATTTCGTTCCGCCAGAACGTCGTCCAATTTGCGCCCTTCGCCAAGCGCCACGCCGAGCGAAAAATTGCGCGACTGCATGGCATTGCAAGTCAGGGTTAAATCGCCAAGGCCGGAAAGCCCCGAAAGGGTTTCTTGGCGGGCGCCCTTGGCGAGGCCGATGCGAATAATTTCGGCCAGTCCCCGCGTAATTATGGTGGCCCGGATATTGTCGCCAAGGCGGCGCCCTTCGACGATGCCACAAGCAATCGCCAGCACGTTCTTGACGGCGCCGCCGATTTGCGCGCCGATTACATCATCGCTGCGGTAAATGCGGAAATGGGGGGACGAAAGAGTTTCCATCATGACTTTGGCGATCATTTCGTCTGCACAAGCCAGGGTCACCGCGGTCGGTTTATCTTCGGCCACTTCGGCGGCGAAGGTCGGCCCGGACAATACGGCGATGGGTACGCGCGGCATGGTTTCCGCCACCACTTCGCTCATCAGCGCGCAGCTATTTTGTTCGACCCCCTTGGCGCAAATGATCGCCGGCACGCCGGCCGGCCAATGCGGTTTTGCGTCTTCACAAACCCGCCGCATATGTTGGGCGGGCGCGGCTAAAAGAACCGCATCCGAAGCCACCGCATCGGCCAATTTGGTGGTCGCGCGGATCGCCGGGTCGAGCGTGATACCGCGTAAGTACATTTCGTTTTCGTGGGACTTGTTAATCGCGTCGGCAACTTCGGCTTCATGCGCTTGAATGACAACGTCGCTGCCGGCGCGGACCACGGCCGTAGCCAGTGCCGTTCCCCATGCGCCTGCGCCGATGATGCCGATTTTACTCATTTTCGCGCCCCCGTCTCAGGTTTGATCTTTTCACCGGCTTGTCTTGGATGCAAGGCCGCCGCCGTCACGCTTTAACCCCGGCGCCGATGGCGGGCGGCGCGTCCGCGTCCAAAGGCCAGCGCGGCCTTGGTGCAAATTTTAAATCATCGGTCATGCCCAAGCGCAGCCGTTCGATCCCTGCCCAGGCAATCATGGCGCCGTTATCGGTGCAAAGTTCCGGCGGCGGCGCAATAAGGACGAGGCCATTTGCATCGGCGAGAGTTGCCAACCGGTCGCGCAAGGATTGGTTGGCGGCGACCCCGCCGGCGATAACCAGGGCGGTCGGCGGGCCGAAATCCACGTTGAACATTTCAAGGGCGTGGGCGGCGCGATCATAGATGACGTCGCCCGCCGCCATTTGAAAGCCGGCGCAAATGTCATTGATATCCCTATCGGTGAGTTCATCTCGGCCGCCCAGGCCTTCGATTTTATGGCGGATGGCGGTTTTCAGACCGGAGAATGAAAAATGGCAACCGGCGCGCCCTTTCATCGGTCGCGGCAGATCGAAGCGCTTAGGATCGCCTCGGAGCGCCCGTTCTTCCACCGCCGGGCCGCCTGGATATCCAAGCCCCAGCATCTTGGCCGTTTTATCAAAGGCTTCGCCCAAGGCATCATCAACCGTGGTTCCGAGGCGCGTGTAGGCGCCCACGCCTTCGACCGCCAGAAGCTGACAATGCCCGCCCGACACCAAAAGCAGCAAATAGGGAA
>JABMOP010000086.1 GCA_013204125.1 Rhodospirillales bacterium
CGTTTGATTAACAATGAAATCGCCGAATGCGTTGCGACCCATCCTGATCGATTTGTAGGGCTCGGCAGTATTCCGTTGCCAAACACCGAAATGGCGGTCGCGGAATTGGAACGCTGCGTCGGCGAATTGGGTTTTCGCGGCGTTGAAATTAACAGCCAGGTGACCGGCGACGAATTATCGGCGCCCCGGTTGGAGCCGTTTTTCGCCAAGGCGGAGGAATTGGATATTCTCATTTTTATCCATACCGCCGGGCATACATATACAGACCGGCTGACCGAACATTATTTTCTCAATATCATCGGCCATCCTATCGAAGCGACCATGGCGATCAGCCATTTGATATTCGACGGCGTTATGGACCGGCATCCGGGCCTCAAAATCTGCGTTGCGCATGGCGGCGGGTATCTGCCATCTTATGCAGGGCGCATGGATCACGCCTATCATGCGCGCCCTGATGTGCGCGATGGCCTGCCCAAGCCGCCGAGCGAGTATCTAAAGCGGTTTTACTTCGATACCATGGTGTTCGAACCTGACCAGCTTAAATATTTGATCGATAAATTCGGCTCCGATCACATTCTCCTCGGCACCGACTACCCGTACGATATGGGCGATGAAGACCCATTAGGGCTGATCGGCCGGGTGGCGGGATTGGATGAAGCTGCCGCAAGCGCGATTGCCGGCGGCAATGCGGCCAAAATTTTGAAACTGGATTGATAGGGGCGGGAGAAAAGTAAAGACCATGCGTTTTGAGGTCACATCACTTAGCCCCGGGTTCGGCGGCGAAATCACGGGCTTAGATTTATCCCAGCCGTTGACCAGAGACGAGTTCGAAGAGGTCAAAAAAATTTACTTCGAAAAAGAGGTCGTGGTCTTTCGTGATCAAAACTTAACGCCCGGCGCGCAAGCGGATTTCAGTCGTGGTTTTGGCGATTTGATGATCCATGTCCTCACTCAATTTCAGATACAAGGCCACGAAGAAGTGCTGGAGCTTTCCAACAGGCGGGATGCAGACGGTAAGGCCATCGGATTTGAAGATGCCGGGCGTTATTGGCACTCGGATATTTCCTATAATGCGGAACCGGCGCTGGGCACCATGCTCTATGCCGTTGAAATACCACCGGAAGGCGGCGATACGCTGTTTGCCGACATGTCCGCGGCCTATGAGGCGCTACCAGAAAACATCAAGAGGCGTATTGAAGGTAAAAGGGCCTATCATTCCTACACTATCAATTATAAGGCTAATGAAAGCGACGCCGCGACGCGGCCCGATTTAACCGCCGAGCAATTGGCAAAATTGGAAGACGTCTTGCACCCGATTGTCCGCACCCACGAAGATACGGGGCGCAAAGCCTTATTCGTGAACCCCGGCTTTACCTACCGGATAGAGGGTGTGAGCGAGGCCGAAAGCGATGAGCTGCTGCAAATGTTGTTCGCTCATGCGGCGGAGGAACGCTTCATCTATCGCCATAAATGGCGGGCGCATGACCTGGTGTGCTGGGACAATCGCAGCACCGTGCATCACGCCACGGTCTATGACGGCAAATACACCCGCCATATGCACCGCACCACCATCCAAGGCCCGAGGCCGGTTTAAATTTTAATTAAAAAAAAGGGCCGCCCCGAAGGACGGCCCCGTGTTAATTTTTATTCCGAATTAGGCGATCAATTCCAAGCGACGCGATTGATCTCAAAGCCTTTTGGATGTTTGTGCCCGCCCAAAAGCTTCACGTCTTTATGATAGGCGACGATCGCCGGCAATGGGATCAACGGCATCAAATAGCTGCGTCTGGTAGATTCGTCGAACAGATTTTTGTAAACCTCGGCCCGCGCCTTGGGATCGATGATCCCGCGGCCCTTGGTGGCCAGGGCTTGCAGTTCCGGGTCTTTGTTGTAGTTACGCGACGTCGGCAGAAAGAAATAAGACGCCGTGTTGTCGATGTCCGGTTGGCCGACCGAATTATCCCAAAGCGTAACCAGAAGAGGCTGGCCCTTGGCGCGCGCGCGGATAAAACCGCCAAACGACTGAGTGTTCACAGACGCCTTGATGCCGACCTTGCGCAGTTGCCCGGCCACCGCCTCGGCGGTCGAACGTGCTTCACCCCAGGTCAGAATGCTGACCGGGAAACCGTCTTTGTATCCGGCTGCGGCCAGCATTTCCTTGGCCTTGGCCCGATTAAATGCCGGTGGTTCTATCGACCAAGCACAATTTTGCACCCACGGGTGGCAGACCGTGCCCAAGACGCGTTTGACCGATGGGTGAACCAGTTTGCGCAATTCCTTACGGTCGACCGCGTGTAGGA
>JABMOP010000087.1 GCA_013204125.1 Rhodospirillales bacterium
CGCTAGCCGATACGCGCGGCGAGTTTATCTATGATATGGGCCATGGTGACGCCTTCGGCGCGCGCCGCAAAGTTGAGCGCCATGCGGTGGCGTAATATCGGATGGGCAAGCGCCAATACGTCATCCACGGATGGTGCCAGACGCCCATCGATAACCGCGGCGGCGCGCACCGCCAGCATCAGCGCTTGGCTGGCGCGCGGCCCCGGCCCCCAGGCCACATGATCGTTGATGTCCTTGATCGAAGATTCTCCGGGGCGGCCCGAACGCACCAATTCCAATATCGCCGAGATAACGCTTTCGCCGACCGGGATATGGCGGACCATGTGCTGCGCATGCACCAATTCTTCCGCTTCCATGACCTTGGCCGGTTGCTCTTCTTGGACGCCGGTGGTTTTGGTCAGGATTTCCCGTTCGGCGGCCAGCTGAGGATATTCGACATCGACCTGCATCAAAAAACGGTCAAGCTGCGCTTCGGGCAACGGATAGGTGCCTTCCTGTTCCAACGGGTTTTGCGTCGCCAAAACGTGGAACGGCCCCGGCAGGTCGTGATAATGCCCGGCAACGGACACCCGGTTTTCCTGCATCGCCTGCAACAACGCAGATTGGGTGCGCGGGCTCGCCCGGTTGATTTCGTCGGCCATCAGAAGCTGACAAAACACCGGGCCTTGGATAAAGCGGAAGGATCGCTTGCCGGCGTCGTTTTCTTCCAGCACTTCGGAGCCAATGATATCGGCCGGCATCAGATCGGGGGTAAATTGAACGCGCCGTTCATCGAGGCCCAGGACTTTGCCCAGGGTTTCAACGAGGCGCGTCTTGCCAAGCCCGGGCACGCCGATCAACAGGACGTGACCGCCCGCGAGCAGCGTGATAAGAGTTTCCTCAATCACGCGCGGTTGGCCAAATATGATGCGTCCGATGCCATTCTTGACGTCGACAAACTGGCTGCTGATTTTTTCTAAATCGCCGATAAGTTCCGGCGAATTTTCTGCGGCTTCGGCTTCGGTCACTCTATTATCTCCTCCGCTAAAATGAAGCGGTCTTAAAATGGAAGAGAAGGCTCAAACACCATTGTCCGGCCAACTGCCTCGCTTATCCGGCGGCGGAGCTAATTCTCATGGAGAACAGATCGACCCCGCCACCGGGCAGATCTTGTGCGGCGATCTGGATATGCGCATCGACCGCGATGGTACTTGGTTTTACCACGGCTCGCCTATAGGCCGCAAAGAACTCGTGAAGCTTTTTTCATCGGTTTTGAAACGCGATGAAGATGGCCGCTATCTTTTGGAGACGCCAGCCGAAAAAGGCTGGATTACGGTCGAAGACGCGGCTTTTATGGCGGTCGAGATGACGGCGCGCGGCGACGGCAAAGGCCAAACCCTTGAATTTCGCACAAATGTTGACGACATTGTGATCGCGAGCGCTGAAAATCCGGTGCGAATCGAAGAAAATCCGGAAACCGGGGAGCCTTCACCCTATGTCGCGGTGCGCAGCGGACTGGATGCAAGGCTAACCCGTTCGGTTTACTATCAATTAGTCGATTTAGGAGTAGAAGAAAGTATCAGCGGCGAACATATATATGGTGTATGGAGCGCCGGTGAGTTTTTCCCCATTGGACGGTTAGGCAGTGAATGTTAACTCAAGATCAAATTTTGGAACGCTTGAAAGCGTTCGAACCCGGTGCAAAGCCGCGTTCCAACGAAGATGCGGAAGCGTCCAAGCTTGCCGAAGGCGACCGCAATCCGTGGGTGCGCGGCGACAAACCTTTAAAGGCCGCGGCCGTTCTGGTGCCGCTTGTTGCGCGCAAAGGCGGTGTGACGGTTCTTTTAACCAAGCGTTCCGAGCATCTTAAAAACCATGCCGGTCAGATCAGTTTTCCCGGCGGGCGCGTCGATGACAGCGACCGCGACGCCGAACACACGGCTTTGCGGGAAACCGAAGAAGAAATCGGCATTGCCGGCAGCGCAATCGAAGTTCTCGCCAAGATGGAAGATTACGTCGTCGGCACTGGATTTCTGGTGAGCCCGATCATCGGTATGATCCGCCCGCCGTTCGAATTGGACCTGCACGACCACGAAGTTGCCGAAGTAATTGAAGTGCCGCTGGCATTTGTGCTTGATCCTAAAAACATCGAACGTCATTCGCGCGACTACGAAGGCACCAAGCGCTATTTTTTCGCGATTACCTGGCAGGACTATTATATTTGGGGCGCCACCGCCGGAATGTTGCGCAATCTTTCCAACATTTTGTGGATAGCCTGATGCGGATTTTCCTAACTGTGGTCTTGCCGCTTGTAGCGCCGTTCGTGATCTATTTGGTTTGGGTCACCGTGGATGCGCGGCGAAAGGGACGGGGCCTGCCTAATTGGGAAGAAGGAAATTGGTTCTGGGCCTTCATCGCGGGCGGCGTTCTGATGGTTTTGTCGCTTGGATATCTGGTGACGCGCGGCGAAGAGCCCGGCACCAAATACATGCCGCCCCACTATGACGACGGCAAAATCTTACCCGGAAAATACAAATAAGGGGCGCCGCCGATGCCCTTCGATCTTCTCTCCGATATTGATCCGACGATCAGCCGATGGGCCATTACGATCATCGGGCTGATTTTTTTTCTGTTCCTGATCGCCCGGCGGCGCGGCGGGCGCAACCGGGCGCCTTCCAAATCTTCCGGGGCACATGAAAATATTGTTGTTCAATGGGAGGACGGGCCGGGCGGACAAATTACGATTGAGGCGTGGATGGAAACGGGCGCAGTGAAGTCCGTGTTCCAGGCGCTGACAAAGGATGGCAAGGAAGCGCGCTTTGTCGGCGGCTGCGTCCGCGACGCGCTTTCGAGGCGCCCGATCAACGATATTGACATTGCGTCGGCAGAGCCGCCCGAGCGGGTTGTTCAATTACTGGAAGACGCCGGGATAAAGGTAATTCCGACCGGCATCGAACACGGCACGGTAACGGCGGTAGCCGGCGGCAAGGCGTTTCAGATCACCAGCTTGCGCAAAGACATCAAGACCGATGGACGCCATGCGGTGGTCGAATATACGGATAACTGGCGCCTTGATGCGGCGCGCCGTGATTTCACATTCAACACCATGAGCGCCACTCCGGACGGCATGGTTTACGATTATTTCAATGGTATCCAGGATCTCGCCAACAGGGTTATCAATTTTGTCGGCCTAGCCGAAGACCGTATCCTTGAGGACCGATTGCGCATATTGCGCTATTTTCGTTTCATCGCGGTTCTTGGCTGCCATATCGGCGATCGGTTCGAGCTGCAAGCGTGCGCCAAACACGCGCCTGAGCTTAAAGAACTATCGGGCGAACGCATCCGTGATGAATTGTTCAAGATTCTCGATTCTGATGATCCTTTCGACGCCTTGAAAATGATGCTCGATCAGGGCGTGATGGAACACATTCTGCCCGAAGCCAGCACCACCGAGTATTTAAAAAAACTCCGCTGGCTGGAAACGTCGGCCATCAAATTTAATGCGGTCGCGCCGGTCCGAATGCGGCGGCTGGCGGCTTTGATCGAAACCGACGGGGCGGGGGCCGAAAACATTGCCGTGCGGCTTCGCCTTTCCGGCAAAGACAAGACCCATCTTAAATCTATGATCGAGCCGAAATGGGACGCCGGATGTGATATTCCTGAAAATAAATTGCGCGGCATCCTGCACAGATTGGGGGCGCCCGAAGTGATCGATCTGATGCTTTTGGAGTGGTCGCGGCGCTTGGTTGCGACACCCAGATTGGAAACAGAAGAAAGCTTAAATTGGCAACGCGTCATCGCCTTGGCCGATGCATGGGAGCCGGTCGATTTTCCGATCAGTGGCCAGGACGTTCTGGATTTGGGTGTCGGTAAAGGTCCCCGCGTTTCCGAAATTTTAGCTAGTATCCAATTATGGTGGGAAGAAAACGGCTGCCACGCCGGGCGTAATGAGTGCCGTACTCAACTGGAAGCGCTCATCAAAGAAAATTTTTAAGAACCTTTGGCTGTACTTGCCGGGCAGCGTCCTTAAAATAGAGGCCAAACCAGGGGGGGGTAGCGATGGCAAAAAAATCATCTCATCAAGGCCTATTCGATGCAAAAATGGTCGCGCCATTTTTCGAATCCAAGTCATTGGCCGTGATCGGCGCGTCTACCGACCCTGTAAAGCAGGGCGGCCGACCGGTCCGCTATTCGGTGGCCAGCGGTTTTAAAGGCCGCGTCTATCCGATCAATCCAAACGCCGACATGGTGCAAGGGGTTAAGGCCTATCCGTCTCTTCTCGCGGTTCCGGGGAAAGTGGAATGTGCGTTCATTGCCTTGCCCGAACCGGCGGTCGAAGCGGCGGTTCTGGAATGCGCCGCCAAAGGCGTGAAAGCGGTCGTCATTATTTCGGCCGGTTTCGCCGAGGTTGGGCTTATCGGCCGGCGCGCCCAGGAACGCATCGCCGCCATCGGCGCCGAAGCCGGGATGAGCCTGGTCGGTCCCAATTGCATGGGGCTGATGGATATCAAACGTAATTTTTTCCCGACTTTCGCGCCGATCTTTGGGTTCAACGGCGAAGAACGCCCCAAACTTGGCAATATATCCTTGGTCAGCCAAAGCGGCGCATTCGGCGCCCACGCCTACGAGCTGGTCCGCGCCCGCGGCGCCGGCTTCGCTAAATGGGTGACCACCGGCAATCAATGCGGCGTCGAAATTTCCGATTTTGTCGCCTACCTGGCGGACGACAAAGAGACCGATGTCATTATGGTTTATTACGAAGGCTGCCGCGATGCGGACAAGCTGATGGAAAGTTTCCGCATGGCGCGGGCCAGCGGCAAGCCGGTTGTCCTGTTGAAAGCCGGGCGTTCGGAAACCGGTGTTAAGGCGGCGGTCTCGCACACCGGCTCGATGGCTGGATCGGACGCCGCCTTCGATGGATTTTGCGAACAGATGGGCGTTCACCGCGCCGATACGGTCGGCGAATTGATGGATATCGGCGTTGCCGCGGCGCAAGGGAAATATCCATCGGACAAATCGGTTGGCTTGGTTTCGATATCCGGCGGCGCCGGCGCGTTGATGGCCGATTATTGCGACGAGTTGGGATTGAAAGTTCCGCCTCTGCCAAAAAAAGTGCAAGCCAAATTGATGAAGCTGTTTCCCTTCGGCTCGGCCTTGAACCCAATCGATCCGACGGCCTTATGGGGCCAAGATATGAGCGTCCTTGCCGATAGTATGGAAGCACTCATAAAGGCCGGTAAGCATGACGCGGTGGTGTTGTTCGGCTCGACCATCGGCATCAACGAGATTAATCGGGTGCGGTTCAAAGAGCACGTTATACCGCTCCGTAAAAAACATCCTAAACCCTTGATGGTGTTGAGCCTTTTGGGCGCGCCGGAATTGATCGCGGAGTGGAGCGACGAAGGGTTCTTGATTTATGAAGATGCGCGGCGCGCCATCGAAGTGGTGGCGGCGTTGGCAAAATTCGGCCCGATGGTGCGCGGCGATATAAAATACCCTGCCCGCCCGACCGTGCCTAAAAACTTAAAAATAAAACCCGGCAAAAAACTCAATGAGGCCGATGCCATGAAGGCGTTGGAAAAAGCGGGGATAAAATTTGTACGGCGGCGTTTGGCTTCAAGCCGCAAAGCGGCGATCGAGGCGGCGGGGAAATTGGGATACCCGGTTGTCGCCAAAATTGCATCTGCCGATATTTTGCATAAATCGGATATGGGCGGTGTGGCGCTCGGCTTAGAGACCAAAGCCCAAGCGGGCGCAGCCTTCGATGCGATTATGAAACGCTCAAAAAAGGCGGCGCCCAAGGCGGCAATCGACGGCGTGCTGATCGCCAAGCAAATGGGCGGCGGCGTTGAAACTATTTTGGGTGTTCATAATGATCCCGGCCTCGGCCCGGTGGTCATGTTCGGCATGGGCGGCATCTTCGTCGAAGTTTATAAAGACGTCGCTTTTCGCGTCGCACCGTTCTCGATTGCCGAAGCCCGCGCCATGATCCGCAGCGTCAAAGGCTATCCCATCTTAACCGGTCTGCGCGGCCAAAAAGCATCCGATGTCGAAGCCTTGGCCAAGGCGCTCCATCAATTGTCGCTGTTTGCCGCGGCCAATGTCGATACCGTCAACTCGGTCGATATCAATCCGTTCGTTGTCCTGCCCAAAGGCAAGGGTGCGCTCGGCCTGGACGCGTTGATCGAGCTGAAATAGCGGCTACCCCAGAAGTCCCTCGCTTTGCTCGGTGTACTTTCCCGAACTATGATTTGGCGCGGTCGACGGCGCCTAGGCCGGGGCGGTATTTCTTTTCGTCCAAGAAATCTTCCATGCCGCGGTGGCGGGTGTTTTCGGTATCGCGGTATCGAAGCTGTTCTTGCTTGGAAGCGATATATTCGTAACTTTCTTCGATGCTCATAGTCGCGCAATTGCGGATTGTTTCCTTGGTCGCCTGCAACACCGCCGGTGATTTCTTCATCAGGTTCTCGGCCAGCTTGACCGTTTCTTCGCGCAATTTATCGCCGGGCACCGCAAAGGTGACGAGGCCAATCTCTTCCGCCGTCTTGCCGTCGAACGGATCGCCGGTCATGGCGTAATACATGGATTTCCGATAATTCATGGTCATGGTCACAACTTTGGAAACCAGCCCGCCCGGCAAGATGCCCCAGTTGACTTCCGATAGCCCGAACGTCGCGGCTTCGTCGGCAATGGCAAAATCGCAGGCGCAAAGCGGGATAAAGCCGCCGCCGAAGCAATAGCCGTTGACCATGGCGATGGTTGGTTTTGGAAATGATGAAAGTTTGTACCAGCCCCAACGGCGGTCGGCTTCGCGGGCGCGGGCGCGCTCGACGGGTTTATCATCCAGATCGCGGAAAAAGAGGCGCAGATCCATACCGGCGGTAAAGGCTTCGCCTTCGCCGGTCAAAACCAGGACTTGCGTCTCGTCGTCGGTTTCCAATTCGCTTAAGACATCGACCATGTCGTAGCAAAGCTGCGGGCTCATGCAGTTGCGCTTTTCCGGGCGGTTAAGTTTCACCCAGGTGATGCCGTTGTCTTTTTCAACGAGAACCGTTTCGTACGTGCCGAGCGCCATGTTGTACCTCCCTTTTATTTGAATTGACTTGCGTCGGCACTAAACCGCTGGACCGGGATACTGTCAAGCGAAGGGGTGGTTTAGGGTTCGAAT
The DNA here is from genome assembly GCA_013204125.1 of Rhodospirillales bacterium. Taxonomy (GTDB): domain Bacteria; phylum Pseudomonadota; class Alphaproteobacteria; order Rhodospirillales; family UBA2165; genus JABMOP01. The sequence continues at coordinate 7,148 of JABMOP010000087.1, forward strand.
TCAAACCGCACGGCTTCGCGCGTGACCTCTATGCCGCCGGCGCCGAGCCGCACCAGGTTGACCGTTTCGGCGAGGTCCGGGGAGCCGGAATAATAGGCGTGGATACCGTTATCGCCGACGCGCTTGGGCTGGTTCCAATGACCAAGGGCGACGTAATCGGCGCCGGTGGCGGTAATTTCGGCTGAGTTAATCATCCAGCCGGGATTATGTTTGCGCATCGGGTCCGGGGCCGCTTCGAAATGTCCATGGGCCATCGCCACCTGCCATTTTGTGGTGCGCTGCCGAGGGGCGCGCAGCGGCGCCATATCGCCGTAATCCAGGTGTGCGTGGCCCCAGATTTCCAATTCTAATTCTTCTAAATGAATGGCTTCCTCATGGGTCATCCCAAGAATATGAACCTTGTCGATATCGGCGATCCCGCCCCGGTGAAATGCGCTTTCGGGGATAAGCGGGTCATGGTTACCCGGTAAGATCACCACATGCATGGCGGCGTTCGCCAAAATCGCCGCGGTGTCGTCCAACACATGTTGGGGCTGGCGGTTATGTTCGAACATATCGCCGGCCACCAACACGGCATCGGCATTTAAACGTTCGGCCGCATCCAAGACGCTCATAAGCCCCATAATCGGATTGCCGCCATAGGCATTCGGGCCGTACCCATGGTCGATATGGAGGTCCGATGAATGAACCAGCAAAACGTCGCCGTTATTTTTGGGCATATCCACTTCGCGGCTCACGGCCAGGCCGCAAGCGGCGGCAGGGACATCAAAATCGCTTCCGTATTGCCGCCGGTCATCAAGCCGAACTTGGTGCCGCGGTCATGGATCAGGTTGAATTCCACATAGCGGCCGCGCTTGATGAGCTGCGCTTGCCGGTCTGCTTCGTCCCATTTCTCATCCATATGGCGGCGGATGATTTCGGGGTAGATATCGCGAAAGGCGCTGCCGACGGTTTGGGTAAAATCGAAATCTTTCTCCCAATCACCGCTTTCCAGATTGTCATAGAATATGCCGCCGACGCCGCGCGCTTCGCCCCGGTGCGGCAAATAAAAATATTCATCGCACCATTTTTTGAACTTGTCGTAATAGCCAGGATCGAAGGCATCGCACGCGGATTTGAAGGCACCGTGAAAATCAGTTGTGTCGGCGTCGATGGGGAAGACCGGCGTTAAATCGCCGCCGCCGCCGAACCAGCCTTTGGTAGTGACGATCATGCGCGTGTTCATATGCGCAATCGGCACTTTCGGAGAACGCGGGTGCGCGACCAAGGAGATACCCGACGCCCAGAAACGGGGGTCTTCTTCGGCGCCCGGAATTTGAGCGCGGAATTGTTCGGAAAATTCACCATGCACGGCCGAAACATTGACGCCGACTTTTTCAAACACGCGGCCGCGCATGACCGACATGACGCCGCCGCCGCCTTCGGGGCGGTCCCATTCGGAGCGCTCGAACCGGCCGGCGGCCAATTCGGACGAGCCGTTCGGGCCGGTAACATCGTCTTCGCAGGCTTCGAAGGCGGCGCAAATTTCGTCCCGCAATTGGGTGAACCAATTGGTGGCCCGCTCTTTTTGAGTCTCAATATTTTCGGTCATCAGGCGGTTTCCAGATTTGATGTGATGGCAGGGTTTGGGAACCCTTCCAGTTGGCGTAGGGCTTCTCCGGCCACCATGGCCGCTGCCTGGGCGACATTAATAGAGCGCATGCCTCGCGCCAATGGAATTAAAAGCCGCGCGTCGGCGGCGGCGTGTACGTGGTCCGGAACGCCGGCGCTTTCGCGCCCCATAAGCAAGGCGTCGCCGGGCTTAAAAGCAAACTTCGTATAGACGGTATCGCCTTTGGTGGTCATTACGATAAGCCGCCCAGGGTTGCGCGCCGCTTGGTAGGCGTCCCATGAATCATGCCGTTTGAGATCGATTTGATCCAAATAATCCATACCCGCCCGGCGCATGCGCTTTTCGCCGAAGTGAAAACCGCAAGGCTCGATAATATGAGCGCCAAGGTTCAAACAGGCGGCCAAGCGCAACATCGCGCCGGCATTTTGCGGAATGTCCGGTTCGAACAAGACGAGATCTAGCTTTGGACCCTCGGCCACGGGAATATTCCTTTGCATAACGGGCGATTTGGATTATACCAATGGCGTCTACATATCATGGAAACCAACGGAAAATCCAACTTCCGGAATGACTGTCAGAAGTGCGCAAATATCACATATGATTAGATTTTCTGTGCCGATGATGTGTTATTTCCTGATTAAAACCCCATTTAATCAATTGAATTACCCAAATTCGATTTTAGAGCCGTCTCATCGGTGTGACAGAGGGACTTAAAGACTATGGCTGAAACAGCATCCGCTCCTGAAGGTGCCCCAGAATCTGAGGAAACGCGCCGCGATTTCCTACTGATATCCACGGTTGCGGTCGGCGCCGTCGGCACCGCGCTCGCCGCCTGGCCGTTTATCGACAACATGAACCCGTCCAAGGACGTGCTTGCGCTGGCATCTACCGAGATCAACCTCGCGCCGATCGAAGAAGGCCAGTCGATCACCGTTGTGTGGCGCGGCAAGCCGGTATTCGTTCGCCGGCGGACGGCAAAAGAAATCGCAACTGCAAAAACCGACGACGGCGCGACCTTGAAAGATCGCGCAACCGACGCCAGCCGCGTTCAAAAGGCCGAATGGCTGGTCCTGGTCGGGATTTGCACCCATTTGGGCTGCATTCCACTGGGCCAGAAAGCGGGCGATCCGAGGGGTGAATTCGGCGGTTGGTTCTGCCCCTGTCACGGTTCGCACTACGACTCATCGGGCCGCATCCGCAAAGGGCCGGCGCCCAAAAATCTTGAAGTGCCGCCGTATAAATTTCTCACCGATACCAGCATCCGGATCGGATAGGAGCCGTCATGAGCGAAAGCACTCGGAAATTCAAAAATCCGGTCATCAATTGGATCGAATATCGCATGCCGATATTCAGCTTTATCGATGATTCGGTTGGGTCCAACTATCCATCCCCGCGCAATTTGAACTATTGGTGGAATTTCGGCTCGCTCGCCGGGGTCGCCCTGGTGATTCTGATTGCCACCGGTATTTTCCTTGCCATGAATTATACGGCGCATGTGGACATGGCCTTTGATTCGGTCGAACGCATCATGCGCGACGTCAATTATGGCTGGCTGATCCGCTATATCCATATGAACGGCGGCTCGATGTTCTTCATCGCCGTCTATATTCATATCTTCCGGGGCATGTATTATGGTTCCTATAAGGAGCCGCGGGAATTGCTGTGGATCATCGGCATCATGATCTTCCTGGCCATGATGGCGACGGCGTTTGTCGGCTATGTTCTGCCTTGGGGCCAAATGAGTTTCTGGGGCGCGACGGTGATTACCAACCTCTTTTCGGTTATCCCCTTTGTCGGCGAAAGCATCGTCCAATGGATTTGGGGCGGGTTCTCGGTGGATAATCCCACCCTCAACCGTTTTTACTCGTTCCATTATCTGCTGCCCTTCATCATCTTCGCCTTGGTGTTTTTGCATCTTTGGGCGCTGCATGTGCATAAATCCAACAACCCGCTGGGCGTTGATATCAAAGGCGACGAAGACACCATCCCGTTCCATCCTTATTACACGGCGAAAGACGCCTA
>JABMOP010000008.1 GCA_013204125.1 Rhodospirillales bacterium
GCGAAGATGCCGCCGAAGCCCGGCCCGATCAAGGTGGCGACCCCCCAGACCGTGGAAATCAGGCTCAAGATGCGGCCGCGCAAATGTTCGGGGTAGATCGAGCCGACCATGCCATAGCTTTGCGCGACGATGGCGCCGCCGCCGAGGCCCTGGACAAAGCGCCAGAGGACCAACACCAGCATATCATCGGCGAGCGCCGAGCCGGCGAGGCCGATAACCATTGCCGCCCCGGCCCACACATAAGACGAGCGATTGCCAAAGGCGTCGCGTACCGGCCCGGCGCTCGCCCCGCCGATGACGGAGCCCACCGAAAACAGGGAAAAGGACCAGGAATAGTATTGCATCCCGCCGATATCGGCTTCGATAGACGGCATGATGGCGCCGACCACGAACAGATTGATGCCGAACAAGATGGTGCCGATCACCAGCAGCAGCGAATAGATCGCGTAACGACCGATCAATATATCGCCCCAGCTTCCGGCGGGTTGATCGGGTGTGGGAGCGGGGGGTGTGAGTTCTGCCATCAAATCATTTCAACGCCGGGAAGCGGTCTTTGGGGTAGAGCTTGGCTTCCTGGACGCTGTTCCAGATCCAGCCGATGCCGTTTTCATCGAAATAGGGGTTGATATATTCCCAGACGACTTCGCCTTCGCGGGTGATTTGGAAGATGCGGCCCTTGGCGCCTTCGGCGATTAAGATATTGCCGTTTGGCAATACTTCGGCGCCGGAAATGAAGGCGCTTTGGAAATTGAACACCGGCATGTCTTTGTATTCCCAGACGACTTCGCGGCGCGCCATGTCAAATTCGATGACCCTCGAATAAGAAATCGCGCCGCTGCCGAGGCCCCGGTAGCTGCCGTTATCGAATATCAGCAAATTGCCGTTGGGCAGGGGATGCGGGTCATGCTGGCCATAAAACGGGCCGGGGCCGAAGCGGTCCAAGACCTTGCCGCTCGCCTTGTCGATAATGAAAAGGCGCGAGAGTTGCCTGGAACTCATCAATATGCGGTCGTCGTCCAGCGGCAAGGCGGCGTTTAGATGCGTCCATTCCCAGCGGTTGACGCTGTCGGGCAAGATATCGATATCGGTGTCCAGATGTTCGGCGGCGTGCCATTCCCACAAGAGGTTTCCGCCGGCGTCCACTTCTTTGACCACATCGGCGAGCATATGCGCCGTCGGCGGCCCGCCGCCTTTGACCTTGGCGGCTTGGGCTTCGGTCAATTGTTCCATCGACAAATAGATGGCGCCGCCGTGGGGCAGCCTTCGTCCGTCGTGGTGGTGGTGCAAATCGATATGTTCCCAGACGATATTACCGTCCCAATCATATTCCCGCAGCGCGCCGCCCTTGAACAGGGAATAGGTCGGCGTCCAATTCCATAAATCGTCGCGGATTTTTGCGTTCAGGAACAAATTGCCGTTGGGCAGGATGACCCCGTAATTGCCCGGCTGGCAGTCGAGTTGCCAGCGGTGAACCTCGTTGCCTTCCATATCGATCAGGATGGCGGCATTGGTTTCGTTCAACGGGCAAAACAGGGTATAGCCGTCGCACGCTTTTTCCGGGTTATAGGCGGTCAGTCCGGTTTTGGCGACGCGCCGCCAGGTCACCTGATCGACAGGGCTATCGCCCCATCCGGGGAGGGGGTGGTTCATGCTTCGGGTCCCTAAAGCGTTTCTTCGGTGCCGTAGATGGCGGTCACTTGGCTGGATAACACGCCGCCATTGCCGTTGGCGAGCGCCACCTTGGCGCCTTCGATCTGGCGTTCGCCGCAGACCCCGCGCAATTGTTCGACCGCTTCGATATTGACGAACATGCCGTACATGCCCGGATGGACACAAGAAAGCCCGCCGCCATTGGTGTTGACCGGCAGGGTCCCGCCGGGGCCGATATTGCCGTCACCGACAAAGGCGCCGCCTTCGCCTTTTTTAACGAAGCCGAGGTCTTCCAAGAACAAAATCGTGTTGATGGTGAAGGCGTCATAAAATTCGGCAACATCGACATCCGATGGCTTTAACCCGGCCATGGCAAAGGCGCGGGGACCCGATTGCGCCGCCGGGGTGATTGTCAAATCCGGCATCTGCGCGATCTGATCATGGGTGGTGGAGGAGCCGATGCCCAGCATATAGACCGGTTTCTGCGGGAAATCCTTGGCCCGGTCCGCCGCGACCATGACCAGCGCCGCGCCGGCGTCGGATACAAGGCAGCAATCGAACAATGTCAGCGGATCGCAAATCATACGCGCCCCCATAACATCTTCCAGGGATAAATCGTCGCGCATTTCGGCGCGCGGGTTCTTCTGCGCCCATTGGCGGGTTGAAACCGCAACTTGCGCCAGATGTTCGCGCGTCGTGCCGTATTCATGCATATGGCGGGCGGCGGCGAGGGCGTAAGAAACGATGGGGTTGCGCGGCCCGTATTCGGACGCGTGCAGGGCGCCGGCATTGGGGTTGCCGCCGTCCCGAATTTTGTTCTTGCGGTTCGAGCGGTTGGTCGAGCCATAGGCGATGAGCGCTACCTTGCAGACGCCGGTTTGAATGGCCATCGCCGCCGATTGGACGCAATTGACGAAGGACGAGCCGCCGATATTGGTGCCGTCGATGACGCTCGGCTGGACGCCCAGATATTCCGCCGCGTGCAACGGATGGAAGACGCGCCCCATCGAAGAGACGAACAATCCGTCCACGTCTTGCAGGGTAAGGCCGGCGTCGGCGAGCGCGTAATGGGACGCTTCGGCCATGACTTCCAAATGGTTTTTGCCGGGCAATTCGCCAAATTCGGTCAGGCCAATGCCGACAACCGCCGCCGAGCCTCTTAAAGCATGTGTCATTAAATTTCTCCCGCCGGGCGAAAGAGGATCAGCTTGGCGCCGTCCACATCGCCGATGAAGGCTTCGACCGCCATGCCGATGGTGACGTCGGTCGGCGCGCACTCGACGACGCGGCTCATCAGCCGGCCGCCCTCTTCCAGGTCAATGAGGGCGAGATTTTTATCGCCGCCGGCCTCGGGTTTGCCGCGCTCGACGCTGGTCGAATAGACGCTGCCCTTGCCCGACGCGAGGCGCCACGACGTGTTGGCCGATCCGCAATGATTACAGACGGCGCGCGGGTAATAGATGTTTTTGGCGCAATCGTCGCAGAATTGAAGGCGGTATTCGCCGGCTTCCAATCCGTCGCGGAAATATTTTTCGGGGCCGTTCCCGGCAAATGGGTTGTCGCTCATAACCTTCCTCCCTCGGTTTTTGTTCTGTCTTGAAACAAGACTAAAGCGCGCCGAACCTTTTTTCCATGACCAATTGGATGCGAGCCTCTAAAATAGATTTAGGCGCCGCTCAAATGGTGCAAAATCCAAGAAATCAGGCAGGCGAGGAACATATGATCGATAAACAGGTTGCAAGCGTGGAAGAAGCCGTTGCCGGGATCAAAGACGGCGCGGTGATACTGGTTGGCGGTTTCGGCAATGCGGGGGAGCCGATCCAACTCCTAAACGCGCTGGCGCTCCTGAAACCCCAGGGCCTCACCATTGTCTCCAATAATGCCGGTTCCGGCGAAGAAGGCATTGGCCAATTGATTTTGGGCGGGTGCGTGAAAAAATTCATCTGTTCCTTCCCGCGCGTCACCGGCGCAGATGCGTTTGATAAATTATACGCGAAAGGTGAATTGGAATTGGAGATTGTGCCGCAAGGCACGCTCGCCGAACGGGTGCGCGCCGCCGGCGCCGGCATCCCGGCCTTCTATACCCGCACATCGGCCGAAACGCCCTTGGCCGAGGGTAAGGAGATTAAGGTATTCAAAGGCAAGCAACATGTTCTGGAACACGCCATTTACGGCGATGTAGCGCTGGTCAAAGCGGCCAAAGGCGACCGCTGGGGGAACCTCACCTATACAATGTCGTCCCGGAACTTTAATCCGGTGATGGCGATGGGCGCGGAACTGACCATCGCCCAAGTATCCGAAGTGGTTGAATTGGGCGGGATCGAACCCGAACAGGTCATCACGCCAAGCATTTTCGTTGACCGCATTGTCCAGGTGGAGGCTTAAGATATGGTAGAATCCTTAAATCGGGCGCAAGTCGCATGGCGCGTCGCCAACGATATCGAAGACGGTGATTTTGTTAATCTCGGCATCGGCATGCCTTTGGCGATCTTGGATTACGTCCCCGAAGGCCGTGACATTATTTTCCATTCGGAAAACGGCGTCCTCGGCATGAAAAAACTGGACGACGGGGCGGAACCGCACCCCGACCTTATCAATGCCGGCAAGCAGCCGATTTCAATGCTGCCCGGCGGCGCGTTCTTCCATCATTCGGATAGTTTCGCCATGATACGCGGCGGGCATATCGATATTTGTGTGCTTGGCGCTTACGAGGTCGGCCAAAACGGTGACCTCGCCAATTGGCAGCTAAAGAATTCCAAGACCGCACCGGCGGTTGGCGGGGCGATGGATTTGGCCTATGGCGCGCGCAAGGTTTACATCATGTGCGAACACAACGCCAAGGACGGCACCCCCAAACTGGTCAAGGAATGCAGCCTGCCGCTGACCGGGGCCAAATGCGTCACCCGCGTCTACACCGATATTGCGGTCGTCGATTGCGTCGATGGCGGCATGGTGGTGCGCAATATGGCGGTCGGGCTGGAATTCGACGAATTGCAGGACCGCACGGGCGCCCAATTGACACTCGCTAATGATTGGCAACCCTTGACCGCGCCGGATATCAAAATGCCGGAACGGCGACCGGGCTAAAGGAAAAACATTATGGCCGAAATCGTGCTTGGAATGGGTACAACCCACGGGCCGCTCCTGGCAACGCCGCCGGACGCTTGGGACGGGCGTGCCGAAGTGGACCGTAATAACCCGGCGCTCGCGTACCGGGACGGCACCTATAGTTTCGAAGAATTATACGAGACGCGGAAAGACAAATATTTTGTCGACCAAAATAAGATAGAAACCCGCACCGAATATCATCGCCGCTGCCAGGTCGCGCTCGACGGTCTCGGCGATATCATAGAAAAAGCCAAGCCTGATATTACGGTCATTGTCGGCGACGATCAGCACGAATGGTTCCAAGACGCGGTGCAGCCGTCTTTCGCCGTCTATCACGGCGCCGAGGTTACCAATTTTGCCCTCGACGAAGAAACCAAGAACTGGCACCGGCAGTTCGGGCGCGGTCATTCGATGATGATGAACCACCCGGAGAAAGATCAAACCTACAAAGTCGCCGGTGATCTGGCCCGCCACATGATCGAGCGATCAACGGAAGACGAGTTCGATACCGCGTCCTGCGGCATCCAGCCGATGGGCGATAAGGGCCCGCGCAATATCGGCCATGCCTACGGCTTTGTCGTCCGCCGTATCTTACGCGATAATCCGATGCCGATCCTGCCGGTGCTCATCAACACCTATTTCCCGCCCAATCAGCCGACCGCAAAGCGCTGTTATGATTATGGCCGCTCCTTGGGCCGCGCCATTAAATCTTGGGATACCAAGGCGCGGGTTGCGGTGTGCGCGTCGGGCGGTATGAGCCATTTTGTGATTGACGAAGAATTGGATTGGCGTTTGATCGACGCGCTCAAAGGCCGGGATGTTAAAACGCTGACAACCGAGCCCGAATATTCGTTCCGTTCCGGCAATTCAGAAATCAAGAACTGGATCATCACCGCCGGCATTTGCGCCGAAACCGATATGGAAATGACGGTCCATGATTACGTGCCGTGCTATCGCTCCATTGCGGGCACAGGTAGCGGTATGGCGTTCGCGTCCTGGCGCTGAAATAGATCATGGACGTGTGTGATCCCGGCACCATTTTGGTTATCGGCACCGGCCCCGGCACCGGCGATGCCATCCTCCGCCGCTTTGCCCAAGCTGGTTTCAATGTGGCGATGGTGGCGCGAAAACTAGATCACATTGGGCCGTTGGCGGACGAAATTATTGCCTCGGGCGGCAAGGCCTTGGCCGAGGTTACGGACATCACCGACGAAGGGTTGGTGGAAGCCTTGTTCACCCGCGCCGAAGCCGAATTAGGCCCGGTCACCATCGCCGTTTTCAACGCCTCCTATAGGGTTCAAAAGCCGTTCGCCGAAATTGAAATGGAAGAATTTCGCCAAACCCTCGATACCAATCTCATCGGCGCGTTTTTGATGGCGCGGCAAGCGGCCAAGGTCATGGGACCACGCGGGCGGGGATCGATCTTTTTCACCGGCGCCCAATCGACATTTAGAGGCCGCGCGGGGTTGGCGGCGTTTGGAATGGCGAAAGCGGGTATTCGCGGTCTGGCATTGGGCATGGCCGAAGATTTAGGGCCTGCCGGTATCCATGTCGCCAATTTCAACATCGACGGTCCTATCGATAATGAAAAAACGCGGCTCCGTGATCCGCATTTAATCGGCACCGGCAGGCTGATCGATACTGGATTAATCGCCGAGGCTTATTACCAAACCCATTTGCAACCCGCCGAAGCCTGGGACTTCGATGTCGATATCAGATCAGAAAATGTGGGCAGGGTAGGGGGCTGAGCAGTGGCCGCCAAATGAGGCTTTATTCGGTCAGGAAACTTTCCGAGAAACGGTCCATGATGAAATCCACGACATAATCTGTGACGTGGCGGCCGTCTTCTTCAAAAGCATCCGCGAAGTGATCTTTCACAATCTCATAGGACGGAAAATAGAACAGCTGGTCGTCATTTTCGTGGGCCTGGCACAATTGGTCGATGGCCACGCGAAGGACGGCTTTCGACGCGGAATTTGCGGCGACGCAATTAATCGGCCGGAATGTGGCCAATAAGGGAACCGGAGAGAGGGTGAAGATGATGGAGGCGCCGGGCCGGTGCGCCCTGATGAGAGCGTGAATGCTTTCAAGATTTTCGAGATTTTCCTCTGTCGAGGAAAGCCGGAAACCGTGTCTGGCCTCGTCATATTTATCGATGTTGAGGCCCGACGGAAAAACCGTGCCGTCCTGTTTATCGTACCAAATTTCGGCAAGACCCAAGGTGATGATATAGACGTCCGCATCGCCGAGAAGCATTTCGATATGTTCTTTATTATAGAGAATGGCCCGGTCTGCGTGGTCCTTTGCTTTTTCGGCCTCCCCTGCGACCCAATTGGGGCTATCGAAACCGGCCTTGAATGCCATCTCAAAGGCTTCGCGTATGACGTAGGTATTGAAGAATTCATCATCGATATAAACGTTGTCATACTGGCATTCGTTATTATTGGTCTTGTTGGCGAGGAAACCTCTTTTGTCTAAATACCGGGCGACGTTCGTGGCAAAACAACTGCCGATCGTCGCAATATTGTGGTCTTTGCTGATAAACGGGTAAGGAGGGATCAATCCGCTGAGAAAAAATTTCTTAAATTCCTCGCCGTCATCAAAATTCTTATGCGGCGGATGCTTGTTGACGTAGCGGTGATAGCATCTTTGTTGTAATGGCTGGACCTGAACGGCATCGTCAACCGGCGGCGCGCTGATCATTTTGTTTAGATAGGCCAAGGCCGGCTCGTAATCTGCGTCTTGCCTGCCTTCACCCAGCATTTGTTGGAGGTTGGCGGCTTGCTTAAGATAGGTAAGTGCGACGCCGAAGTTATTAAGAGAAAAATGGGCGAAGGCCATTCCGGCAAACGCCCTTTCGCTTAAATTGTCGCAGCAGATCGCTTCATCGTAGAGTTCGATCGCGGCGTCATGCTTCTTATTATCCTGACATCGCTCAGCCAGCGTCAGAAGTAATTCCGCATCGCCTCTGCCGCGCGCAGGCAGATTTTCCGGAATCTGGTCGATGCAGCCTTTCAAGAGGGCTGCAATGTCACTCGCCTGATCGGAAATTCCCGTTTGCTGGGATAAGCCCATCACCCACCGCCATCGATTGAATATTTGATTTGGACTAATCTAAAGGTGAATGGTTACCATACTCTTTCCACTGGAGGCCGCCCCAAATCTGGCTGCCGGGGACTTGTTCTTTGTGAACCATCGGGTCACATTTGCCAAATGCGATATCATAAAACCGGCCTCTTACACCACGATCCAGCCAAGGTCTTTGCAGGTTACACGCTGGTCACGCCGATCCGCCATTCGTCGGTCTTTCTCGTCGACATCAACGGCGAGGTGGCGCATGAGTGGGAATTGCCGGGGGCGCTCGGATCGAAAGCTTATTTGCTGCCGGGCGGCAATTTGTTGTTTTCGACCGTGACCGATGACGGCGTGCCGATCCACGAAGCCAAGGGCGGGCATATTCATGAAGTTGACTGGGACGGCAATCTGGTTTGGCAGCACGTCGATCACAACCAGCACCACGATATCAGGCGCTTGGAGAGCGGCAACACGATCTTTATCGCTTGGGAAGAATTGACCGGGCTTGAGCAGGCGCGGGTCCAAGGTGGTATTCCCGGCACCGAACGGGACGGCAAGACCTATGCCGATATTTTCCGCGAAGTTGACCCGTCCGGAAAAATCGTCTGGGAATGGCACTTAAAGGATCAAGTGATCGAGGATTTCCCCATCGCCATGGATTGTGAACGGTTCGAATTTGCCCATTCCAACTCCTGCGCACCGGCGCCGGATGGCAATATTTTGGTCAATTTTCGAAGCCTCGATACGATGGGCGTCATCGACCGCGCGACCAAGGAATTTATCTGGAAGCGGCGCGATGCCCATTGGGGCCATCCCCATAACCCGGAATACCTGCCGAACGGCAATATCACCTTTTTTGCCAATGGCATGTATAACCCGGCCCAGCCGCTTCATTCGCGGGCGATCGAAATGAACCCGGTCACCGGCGAAATCGTTTGGCAATATATTGATCCACAACCATGGACGTTTTTCAGCCCGATCATGGGCTGCGTCCAGCGCTTAGCGAACGGCAATACGCTGACCATCGAAGCCATCAACGGCCGCATCATCGAGGTCACGCAAGGGGGAGAATTGGTGTGGGAATATATAAATCCGGTGTTCCACGACATTCCCATGTTCGGCGGCCCGGCCAATCCCTTGTTTCGCGCTTATCGCTACGCGGCTGATGGGCCGGAAATTGAGGGCCGGATTTGAGTTGAGGGAACGCCCGGAAACATTCAGGGCAATGCAGGCGCGCCTTAATTAGCCTTCTATTGCCGGACTAATATTGCGGACGCGCAGATCGTGTAAATGGCGGCAATGAAAGCCAAAAATATCCCCGCCGTTTCCATATAGATCGATCAAGCCGGCGCCATAGATATCACGTCGATGACAAGCAAAAACCCTGTCGCGAGGGCGCCTGAGCCGGCTTTACCGTTCCCCGTCTTATTTCAAATACTTTGCCAGGAACGGCAGCACATCCTTCATCAATTCTTCCTGCGGTTCGTAGAACCAGGCGTGGCCGCCCGGATAGTTCGTATGCGCCTCGATGGTCGTCCCCAGTTGTTTTAGGTTAGGGACCAATCTCCGCGACGTGATCCTGCGGATGGGGCGGATGTCGTCCGATCCCACAGCCAGGAACACCGGCGCCGACAGGGGGGCGAGATTGTCCTGGCTGGCGGCGCTGCGCAGATTGTAGGTGGGTGAAGAACTGAGCGCCGCAGGCGCTAGCAGAACCACGGCCCTGTACCCCGATTGGCGCAAAGACGACCAGAGTGTCACATTACCACCTTCGGAATAGCCCATGATGGCGATGCGCGCGGTGTCCACTTCGGTGCGTTTACTTAAGTAAGCGAGGGCGGATGCGCTCACATCGATGCCTTCCTCGACCACCTCGTCCCATTCCCGGCCCGATCCCACCGTGCCGCCGTGTTCCACATAGGCCGCATTCCGGTGCCTTTGTCGTAGCGGGGCGATGGCATGATACCCGGCCTTGTTGAGAGCCTTCACATAGTCGGTGACGTCCATGTTACCTTGGCGGGTTTGGACGGCGTTGCCGAAGTGGCGGACGCCGGTGCCATGGTTGAAAATGATGGCGGGCCGCTTTTCGCTCCCGATAATTCCGAGGGAGGCCTTGACGCTGCCGCCGCCCTTGAGCGCCAGGTCGATCCATTTGATTTCGGCTTGGGCCTGTCCGGCGGTTTGTAAGGTGAGAAGGACCGCAGAAAATGACAATAGAATAATGGCTTGGGGAAATCTCATGACACTCCTCCATATTATTCGGACAACATCGCCAAATTTCGGCAACACTAGGATATTCCCAATCCCCTGTCTTTGAGGAATGTCAAAATACGGTGCCCCAATTTCGAGGCGCCTGAAATAATCCGGGTGAGTTCCACTTAACCATCAGAACGATTGCTTGGAAGATCCTCCCAATAGGATTCGGCCACCGCCCTTGATAGATATCTGAGCATTCCTGACTTCGCCCGCCAATTCGATGAGAATGATCCCTGTTCCGTATATGATCTTGGTCTTTCACCTTTTCAATAGGTTTGAGCTTTAAAAAAAACGGCGCCCAGATATGCCCAGGGCGCCGCTTTCGATTGGTATGCGAGCCTCCTTACTCGGCTGCGGCGTGTCCCTTTTCGCGTTCTTTGACGTCGGTCAGGTTAAAGACGCGCATGGCGTTTTTGTAGAACACTTTTTCCCGGTCTTCTTCGGATAGGAACTTGATGGCGTTTATGTAGCCGACGACGTCGTCGTGCTTACGCCCCGTATCGGGGTTATCGACCGATCCGGTGCCGGGGCATTCGGACCCGAGCAAGCATTGATCGATGCCGACGGTCTTGATCAGAAGCTCGATGGCGTCCTGGGTATAGAGCGTCGTGTCGAAATACAATTTGCGAAGGCGGGTCGAGAAACGCTTGCCTTCTTCGCCGTATTTTAAAGACCCCGCTTCGAAGCGGCCCAATTGATACGGGATCGCGCCGCCGCCGTGGGAGACAACGATTTTTAAGTCCGGGAAATCATCAAACACCTTGGAATTGACGAAGCCGAAAACCGCCGTTGTCTCTTCATTGATGAAATGCAGGGTATAGGGTTCGCGCTCCACCGCCAGGGAGCCGACGCCGTGAATATGCGCCGGCACGTTTAGCTCGCAAAGTTTCTCGTAGAGCGGATACCAATACCGGTCGCCCATCGGCACCATCTTGGTGCCGTTGTTCTCGTACGGGTCGGGATTGAGAAGGCAGCCTTTGAAGCCAAGCTCGTTCACCGCGCGTTCCAATTCGGCTATGGCCATATCGAGGTTCTCGCCGCAGGGCTGCGGCAGACCGGCGACGCCTAAGAAATGATCGGGCAGCATCTGTACTTGCTGATGGATGACGTTGTTCACTTCCTCGTGCAGCCACTGGACGATCTTGTTGGGCTTTTCCGAATGCATCATCTGATAGGGCCGGGGCGAAATCAGATGCATGTCGTGATGCAAATGATCCATATAGGGCAAATGGCCGAGCCGCCCGCCGGGGCCGCCCTTGTTCAGGGCCTCCATCATTTTTTCGTCGGAAATTTTGACGCCGCCGCGGCCATGGCTGCCGCGCGAGGCCAAAAGCCCCGCCTTATAGGCCCAAAGATCGGCCGGGGCGCTTACATGTGAATGGCAATCGATAATCATTGGTTTGCTCCCTATTTTTGGTTTTTCTGTTGCTGCCTTAGATGCCTTTGACCACTGGATTGGATAGCTCGCCAATGCCGCCGATGGTGATTTTAACCCTATCGCCGGGGTTCAAGAACGTGCCGTGCGGTCGCCCGACACCCGATGGCGTGCCGGTGGCGATGACATCGCCGGGGCGCAGCGTCAGGCGGGCGCTTAGGTATTCGATTTGTTCTTCGATGTTGAAAATCATCATGCCGGCATTGGCGTCCTGCTTGTGATCATCATTGACCCAAAGATCGATCTTGCATTGATACGGATCGGGGATCGAGCTGACAGGTACGATCCACGGGCCGATGGGCGCCGAAGTTTCGAACGATTTATGGGCAAACCAATCGGTTTTAAAGCGCGGCCAATCGGGGCGCGCGCCGCAATCCCTGGCCGACAGATCATTGAAAATGGTATAACCGGCGACGATCGAGCGGGCGTTTTCTTTTGTCAGGTTGCGCCCGTAGCGGCCGATGACGACGCCCAATTCGGCTTCCCAATCGACCTGCTTCGACGTGTGCGGGATTTTAATTTCTGCACCGGGGCCAATCACCGTATGCGCCGGCGATTTCAGGAACATATAGGGCTGCACCACCGATTTATCGGTCTCTTCGTCCTCGGCGCCCATTTCCAATTGATGGTCTTTGTAGTTCGATCCGGCGTTGAAGATAGCGGACGGGTAGAGGAGGGGCGCGTTCAAGGTGACGGAGCTTAAAGCCTGGGTTTCGATATCACCCGCTTCCATCTTGGCGGCGATGGCTTCCAAAACCGGCAAGGCATCGTCCCATTTTTCCAAAATGGTCAGGGTGGTGGCGGTCGAAAAGGGGGCTTTGCCGCCGGTCTCCGCCGATACGGCGCTTTCCAAATCGACAACGGTATCGCCGACGGAAAGTCCGGGCCGCGCTTGGCCGTTATCGTCATTATAGTTGAGAAGCCTGTAATCGGTCATAATGTCCCCCTGGGATATGAATTTAAAATTCGTTCGTTGGCGATATTTGACCACAATCCGCCGCCCAAGCCAATATCAGAGGAACAATCCCGCCAACGCCGGCCCGGTCAGAATCCGAGAGCCTCCTCGCGATCTACGATTAATCAGCTCCAACGCTAAGGGGGTGTAGCCCATACCGGACATTCGGGCAGCCGCGCGCATCGGCGGCCAAGAGGCCATGTCCCCATAACATGTTAGCCAAGCCGTGCCCGGCAGTATAAAAAGGCGCTCAAACATTCAATCGGAAACTGGGGATGTAAAATGAAAATCTGCCGCTTTAACGACAACAGAATTGGCGTCGTCAGGGATGACGGGGTGCATGACGTCTCGGCTATTCTCGAAAAATTTGAAGCCGTCCGCTATCCCTTTCCGTTGGGCGATCAATTGATCGAACGGCTGGAAGAATTGCGCCCGCAATTGGAAAGCCTCGCAGACGCGGTCGATGCCATTCCAATTGCGGATGTGAAGTTCCTAAGCCCGGTCGCCAATCCGACCAAGATCATCGGTGTCCCCGCCAATTATCAGGCGCACCGGGAAGAAGCCGAAGGCGATCCCGATTTCGATGCCGGGCGGAAACGCTTTTCCGGCAGTATCGAAGAACAGGGTTTGTTCTTAAAAGCCAATTCTGCGCTGGTCGGCCCGTCCGAAGGGGTCGCCGTCCGCTTTCCCGGTCTCCGCACCGACCATGAGGCCGAATTGGGCGTCATAATCGGCAAACGCGGCTCCGACATTCCGATCGAAAAAGCGTTTGATTACGTCGCCGGCTATGCGCTGGCGATGGATATGGTGGTGCGCGGCGGCCAAGATCGGTCGATGCGCAAATCCATCGATACCTATGCGGTCTTAGGCCCGTGGATGATTACCGCCGACGAAGTGCCGGAGCCGGAAGATTTGGAGTTCGAGCTGCGCGTCAACGGTGAAGTGCGCCAGAAAGCCAATACCAGCATGATGATTATGAAACTGGCGCACCAGATATCCTGGGGCTCGACTTTTTATACCCTGATGCCCGGCGATATCATCATGTCCGGCACCTGCGCCGGCGTCTCCAAGGTCGAGCCCGGCGATACCATCGAGTTTGATTTCGAAGGCATCGGCTCCATGACCGTGCCGGTAAGGGCGCATCAATAAAATTTCCTCCCCCTTGATGGGGGAGGATCAAGGAGGGGGTGCGGCGGTGTAGAACACCCTCCCCCTAACCCCTCCCATCAAGGGAGGGGAGTATCTACTTTCATCCGAATAATTTAGCTTCTATACCCCGGGTCTAATTTCTCCGCCAAGCGGCGGTACATTTGCCATTCCAAATCGCCGCCGGGGCGGCCTTGGTAGCGTTCATACATCTGCGCTTGCGTTACTTTGCAAACATCTTCGGGCACCAGGGTGAATTTGGACCCGGTCGCCATCAATTGCGCCTGGGTCTCGCAGCAGGAGACCAGCCGATGTAAAAGCGCGAAGCCTTCGGCAATCGTGCGCCCGACGGTGAGCAAACCATGATTGCGCATAATCATCATCATATTGTCGCCGAGGTCTGCGATAATGCGCGGGCCTTCTTCGGCTTCTTGCGCCAGCCCTTCGAATTCGTGGTAGGCGACTTTCCCCCACAGCATCGATGAAGTTTGATCGATCGGCAAAAGCCCTTCCTCGGTCGCCGAAATGACGATGCCCGCCGTTGGATGAACATGCATGACGCAGGCCAGATCCCGCCTTGCATCTAAAATGGCGCTGTGGAAATTGCGCCCCGCCGGCGCCAATCGGTAATCGCTTTCGCTGAGATCGTTGCCTTGGTAGTCCGATTTGATCAGGCTGGACGCGGTTATTTCATGCCAGCCGAGCCCTTGCGGGTTCATCACGAAATGTTCGGGCTCGCCTTCCACGCGCGCCGAGAAGTGGTTCAAAATCGTGTTGTTCCAGCCGAAGTGATAGGCGACGCGGAAGGCGGCGGCGAGGTTGACCCTGGTCTCCCACTCGGCTTCGCTGACCTTGCCTTCCAACGACGGCGGGTTCAATTCGACATAGGCGGTATCGGGCATTGCAAACTCCCTGTACTAGAGGACGAACTTTAGGTTTTCCGTTTCGCGTCGAGCCTTTGGGTCACATATTCGCGGTCAACGACGACGTCGAGGACATAGGATTTGCCGTTCTTAACGGCTTCGATCGCGCGCTCGATGGCGCCGGCCAGTTCCGCTAAATCGGTGATCGGGCCTTCACCTTCGAGCCCGTGGCCTCTGGCGATCATCGCCAGATCCGGCGCCGGATCTTCGATGCGTTGTCCGACCCAGGCGTTCTCGACCGCCCGGCCGCGGGTTTTGGCAACGCGCTGCTGATGCAGTTCATCATTAAAATAAGCGCGGTTATTGCCGACGATCACCAGAAGCGGAATTTTCGCCGACGCCGCCGTCCAAAGCGCGTTCGACGACATGGTGTAATCGCCGTCGCCGACCACCGCC
>JABMOP010000088.1 GCA_013204125.1 Rhodospirillales bacterium
CGACCCCATCGAGCCGACGAACCGGGGCATATTTGAATTCAATCAGGTGCTTGATAAAGCGCTGATCAAACCGGTTACAGGCTTGTATCGGGCGGTCACGCCTGAAGCTGCGCGCGAATATATTCATAATTTCCTGCAAAACCTACGCACCCCTGTCATCTTAGCCAACGATGTATTACAGGGCGCGCCGAGCCGGGCGGGCACGACAGCATTACGTTTTTTAATCAATAGCACCATCGGCATAGCTGGGTTGGGCGATCCTGCAACGAGCATTGGTTTTGAGCGACACGACGAAGATTTCGGCCAAACCCTGGCGGTTTGGGGCGCCGGCGAAGGCGTGTATATTATGCTACCCATTTTCGGCCCATCCAATCCGCGCGATGCAGTTGGCCGGGTTGTTGATTTCTTTCTCGATCCTATTAATTGGTGGGTCCAAAATTCGGGCAACGATGTTGTCGGCTGGAGCCGCACCGGATTGGGGGGAATTGACACGCGTAATAAGCTTTGGGACGTGCTGGAAGATTTAGAAAAATCATCCATTGATTTCTATGCTTCCATTCGGAGCCTCTATCGCCAACGCCGCCAAGACGAAATCACCAATGGCAAGGGTTCTAATAGCGCTCCGCCTCCGGGTTTCTCGGGTGATTTTGAAATTGCCCGTCCAGACCCAAGTTCCGACGCCAAATCCCTGAAATAGGCAAACCTACAATGACGAAGGCGCTTCGGGCGGCAGCCCCAATTGTTGTCAGCCTTTGCTTCTCTATTTTCGTTATTTTTTCAGCGCCTAATGCAAAGGCAGCCGGTGATGAATTCGCCGACGGCGCACAAAAATTTATTCAATCCCTTGCCGATAGCGCCATATCTTCAATGTCGGCGCAAAAAGATGCCGCGGCCCGGAAACGCGACCTCCGCCAGCTATTTACCGATCATTTTGACGTCAAAACGATCGGTAAATGGGCGCTTGGCCGGTATTGGCGCCTGGCTTCCGCTGCTGAACGGGCTCAATACCTTAGCGTGTTCGAAGATTTTATCATCACCACCTACGCTCATCGGTTTAAAGATTTCACAAATCAAAAAATATCGGTAACCAATGCGGTTGGCCGCAGCAGCAAACTGGCAATCGTTCAGTCACTGATATTACGCGAAACAGAGGGATCGATCCGCGTGGAATGGCGGGTCGCCTATCCGGGCGGCAAATACAAGATCGTAGATATTATTGTTGAAGGCGTCAGCATGGTGCAAACCCAGCGCGCGCAATTTTCTTCGGTCATTCGTCAAAACGACGGCAAGATCACCGGTCTTCTGACCGCTTTGCAATCTAAGGTGGATAGCTTGAACGCGGATGTCAAATAGAGATTAAAAATCCTTGGTTGGAATGATGCTTACATGGATAGCATCTTCGAGACCCTGGCCACCGATAGAGCGAATGCCCAAATCAACTTCATCCAGCCCGAGTTGATGAGTTGCCATCAAGTCCACCGGATATTCACCTGACGAAATCAGCTCGATCGCCGTTTCAACGGCTTCGAAGCTGTGACCGCGGAGCGCCTTTAAGGTAACGCGCTTGGCGGTCATTTGGCTGGCCGGGAAATTTGCTATAGTGCCGCCGCCGGCGAAGACAACGGTGCCGGCTTTTTTGACGCAGCCAACACCATCGACCAGCGTGTTCGGCCCGCTGGCCAGATCAAGCACCGCGTCGGCGCCGTCTCCGCCGGTCAATTCGTAGACCGTTTCTATCAGGTCTTCTTTTTCCACATCGATGATATGATCGGCGCCGAATTTTTTAGCAATTTCCAGACGCTTGGCATCGCGGGAAAGCCCGCTGACGATGATTTTATCCGCCCCCAATTTTTTGGCGGCCAGGACTGCGGCCAGGCCCTGTTGCCCAGGCCCTTGGATTAGGACCGATTGCCCCATGCGCACACCGGCGTCCATTTGAGTCCATTGGACGCCGTTGCTCATCGGGATCGCCATTGCCAAATGATGCGCAGGCACGTCATCCCGCACTTTGTGGATGACGGAATTTGGATGGAGATACATAAACCGGCTATAGCCGCCCCATAGAGACGGCGCTTCGGATATGGGCGTGGTGCCGTAG
>JABMOP010000089.1 GCA_013204125.1 Rhodospirillales bacterium
ATTTGTCCAGCTTGCCGGGATTACGCGCCGCAACCACGACTTTCATTCCAGCGGCGTTAAAGCGCCTTGCAAGCGACGCGCTTAGACCGGATCCAGCGCCGACAATGACTGCAATTTGGCCTGCCGTTTGGTCGTTCATGAGATTAGCTCCTGTGAAAATTTTTGGTGTAATTTCATGCCCCCACCATAACAGGCGCCTGCCAAGGTTTCCCTTAAATTTTACGTGTTCTTGCCGGAGAACCCAGCCAAACCATGGTCCCGCGTCTGTTTACGAGACGGTAACACCCATTGTGCTAAGTTGAGTCAAAGCAGAAATACGGCGGCAATCGGACCGCCGAAAGGATAAATATGGCCGTTAAACTCGGAAGCATAACTGAAATTATAAACGCCCAGTTGCAGGGCCAATATGCCAATTCCGTAGATACTATTGGCCTTATCACTGAGCAGCTTGTGGCGCGCATGAAGGAAGAACAAGGCGCCCAGGCCGTAAATTTTGACCGTGTCGATCTGACCACTGCCAACCGTGAAAAGGCCAGGCTTTTAAATTTCAAAGGGCGAATCGCCAACAATGTCAGCGCCGCCGCCAAGGCCAAAAACGCCATCGAATGGACAACCCAAACCCTTGGGAAAATGAAAACCGATTTAACCGCTCTCTTAGGCTCGACCGATCCCGCCGCACGCACTGCGGCGGCGAGCGCCTTTAACACCGACCGCAATAATATAGACTCGAAAGTCGATGGCGCCAATCAGATGAACGATTACATCAATATCAATCTGGTGGGCAATACTTCCGGTCCCGGGTTTACGACCGACGATCTCTATTCGCCGAGCGGGCCAACCGGCGGCGGCGTCATGATTGAGGGCGCTTATCTCGGCACCCGCTTCAACATCCAAGACGCCAGTGGTTTTTTGTGGCGCTATTCGGAAGCAACCGACGAATACGTCCAATATGTATCGGACAGCACCCAAGCCAAAACCGGAACCACAATTGCCGCTGCCGGTTTAACGGTCACAAGCTACGACCATGCCACCGGCGCTGTGGTCCTCGGCGGATCGGGATCTCTCAGCGGCACCGTCGTCAAAGGCGGCGTCGGCCTTCTTTCCAGCGAGTATTACAGCGATTTTGTTGATGATGTGGCTGTGCAGCAAGCCATAACCGATGTCGATGCGGCAATCGTGATCGCCAATTCAAAAGGCTTTGCGATCACCGCGGATACGACCATCATCGAGGGCAGTGTTAAGTTGATTAATGATCGCGTAGCAAAATTGGATAAGCAGGCGGCAAAAATATTGCAGGAAGAATTTAAGGATTCCTCTGCCAGGTCCAAGGCGGCAAATTTAAATCTGATCTTTGCCATCAACAATCTCAACATCTTGTCCCAATCGGGCAGCGGCTTGGTCGAGAATTTAATTGCCTCGACCGCCAATCAAGAACCGGCGCGCGGCTTGCTTGGGCTAATGGGACTATAGTGATCGCGCTCTAAACCGCACGCGAATGGCGGGCGCCGCCATTGTTTGAATTTTTCGTCAAATAGGTATCGAAAGCTGCGGCTACCAGCCGTGCAAAAGGCCGGTAGGGCTCGCCAATTTCAATTTTGTCGGCACCAAGCTCACAAATCCCATCCTCGGCCAAAGGGGCCAAAGCAGCCATCGCCGGCGCCAAAGCGGATTTATCCACCCCATGTTGGGTGCAAAGCTGGTTCACATCCAATTTCATATCACAGAGAATACGCTCGATTGCATCTCTTTGCAGACGGTCTTCGGGCTTGAGGGCGCGGCCGCGGACCGTGGCCAGCCGGCCTTCCTGAATACGCCGCTGATAATCTTTCAAGGGCGATGTGTTTTGCACATACCCTTCGGGCAATGAGCCGATGGCCGAAGCTCCGAAACCAATCAAAGTATCGGCAGTATCGGCGGTATAACCTTGAAAATTGCGATGAAGACGCCCTTCGGCTAATGCCACCGCGAGGCTATCGCCAGGGCGCGCGAAATGATCGAAGCCAACCCGAATAAACCCGTGTCCGACGAGACGCGCCGCTGCCGCTTCGGCCTGGCGCCAGCGCTCGGCAGCACCCGGCAAAGCATTTTCATCTATGAGCCTCTGGTGCTTCTTCATCCACGGCACATGGGCATAGCCAAAAAGCGCGATCCGCGCCGGGCCTAAACTGACTGCCCGGTCGACCATATCGATGACCCTGGCTTCGGTCTGATGAGGAAGCCCGTAGAGAAGGTCCATATTAATGGAATTGATGCCATGCCGGCGGAGCCAACCAACCACCCGTTCCGTGACTTCAAAAGGCTGAATACGGTTTATTGCCGTTTGGACTTCGGCGTTGAAATCTTGAACCCCGATGGAGACCCGGTTGACGCCGGCTCCTGCCAGGGCGCGGACATAGTCTTCGGTGGTGTCCCGGGGATCCAGTTCGACCGCGATTTCCGCGTTCGAAGCGATAGCGAAGCGCGCGCCGATATGGTCGAACGCGCGCCGCCAATCTTCCGGCGTTAAAAGCGTTGGGGATCCACCGCCCCAATGAATGTGCTTGGCTTCGGCAGGCCCCCCCAATTTCTCGGCAACCAAATCCACTTCGGCCAGCAGCGTTTCCAGATAATCGGCGACCGGCTCATAACGGTTGACGATCTTGGTGTAACACCCACAGAACCAGCACAACGTGTCGCAAAACGGAATATGAAAATAGAGCGATACCGGCGCGCCCGCGCCCAAGCCCGCCAGCCAATCGGCGTAGGTATCGTCGGTGACGCTTTCATTGAAATGCGGCGCCGTCGGGTAGCTGGTGTAACGCGGCACATTCAAATCATATTTTTGGGCGAGTTCGATCAACATGGGCCATTGTCACTTGGGCAGCGATGCCTGGCATTGATCCCGGTCAAACACCCGGCGGGCGCGGTCCACCGGTCGCCCAATCCAATAATTCCACCGTATGAACCACGGGGATATCGGTGTTGGACCTGAACTGTTCCATGCAGCCGATATTGCCGGTGGCGATAACGGCGCCCTCACTTCTAACCCCAGAAACGGCTTCAAGACGCCGCGCAATCAGCCGGTCGGCCATTTCCGGCTGCAGCAAGTTATAAGTGCCAGCGGAGCCGCAGCAAAAATGACGGCCCGGTATTTCTTTCAGTTGGAATCCGGCCTCAACCAATAAATCACGGGGTTGTTTTGAAATCCCCTGGCCGTGCAACAGCGAACACGCATCGTGATAGATGACTATAGGTTTTTCGAATTGCCTGATTTCCGGCAGGCCGAGATCGGCAACCACTTCGGTTATATCGTGAGCCGGCGCGGGCACATTGTCTTCGCCGCCCAGAAGCTGGCCGTAATGTTTGATTTGGGTGCCACACCCGGCGGCGTTGGCGACGATGAAGTCTATATCACCCCCTGCGCCCGCACTTTCCCAAGCCTGAACATTGGCGCGCGCATATTCACGCGCTTTGTCATCTCGGCCTAAATGCAGATCAAGCGCGCCGCAGCAGACCGTGTTTTCGGCGATAACGACTTCAACGCCGAGACGATTAAGCAGTCGGATGGTGGCCTCATTGATGTTCTGGCGGAGCGCTTGCTGGACACAGCCGGGCAGCAACGCCGCACGCTTGCCGGGGCTGCCTTGCACCGGGAAAGTCTGGCTTTTTCCGTAGAGTGCGCCTTTGGATAGATTATCCGGAATATGCTCCAACAAGACTGCCAGGCGGCGACCAAAAAGGCCCTTAAACGGCTTGGCCAAGGATCCAAGTCTTAAAAACAGCCGCGCCCGCCCTGCATGAGGCAGGATCATAGATAGAATTATCCGCAGGCATCGCTCGATCGGCGAACGCCGGTGCACGGTTTCTACATGGGCGCGGGCAAGGTCGATGTAATTTTGGTAATCGACGCTCGATGGGCAGGCCGAAACGCAGGCCAGGCATGATAAGCATTTGTCCAAATGTCCGACCACGCCCTTATCGGGCGCGCCGCCGGTTTCGATCATATCCTTGATTAAATAAATTCGTCCGCGCGGGCTGTCGCGCTCATCCCCCAATTCCGCATAGGTTGGGCACGCCGTGAGGCAGAAACCACAATGGACGCATTTGCCTAAAATGGCCACCATTTCGGCGACCGCCGGGTTTTGGGCCAAAGCTGCGGGAATTTCGGTGCGCATCGCCTAAACGCCTTGATACATGCGTCCGGGATTGAACATCCCGGTCGGATCAAAATTGGTTTTAAGCCTGGCGGACAAGGCTTCGGCAACCGGATCAAGCGGCTGAAACACCGGGATATCCAGGCGCATCCTATCCGGCGCACGCATTAAGGTCGCATGGCCGCCAGGCGCCGCGATGGCGGCGCGTATTCGATCGGCCTGATCTTGAGCCGTCGCAGCACATGAGAGCCATATGAGGCCTCCGCCCCAATCGAAATAGGCTTCACAATCGATATGCATCCGGATATTAGATACCACCAACGCGCCCGATACCGGCGGCACAGAAAGGCGCCAAATGCAACGCTCCGGGTCCTTCAGCAACGCGCCGACGCTACCGATTTCAGTCCACAAAATACGCGAATTTGTTCCGTGTAATTCCTCGATTTCGCCAAACGGCGCCAAAAGATTCCGCAGGGCCAAGCAGCGGGCTTGTGCAGATGGTCCCGGCCCTTCGATACGAATTGCGGTCACGGGGGCGCCGCTGGCTCCAACGTATTCGGCGCCGGACCGGCCCGCGATATCACCCGGCAGGTGGGCAGCGGCCGAAACATCGTGGGGACTCCCAAGCGCCATCGCCATCGCCTCAGCGGCGGCAGCTTCGTTCAACCCCAATATCAGAACGGTGCGTGTTTTTTCAGGCGCAGGTAAGGCGCGCACGGTGACCAAAGTCAGCATGCCTAAAGTTCCAAACGAGCCGGCCATCATTTTCGACATATCGAAACCTGTCACGTTTTTTACCACGCGGCCGCCTGACTGGAAAATTTCGCCGCGCCCGCCGATGGCGGTGAAACCCAAAACATGATCGCGCGCCGCACCCGCTTGAATGCGCCGGGGGCCAGATAAGTTACAGGCAATGACGCCGCCCAGGGTATCGCCATCGCCATCGCCGTAAAGCGCGGCCAAATTCGGCGGCTCGAAGGCGAGTTGTTGGTGCTGTGCGGCCAAGGCTTCGGTGATTTCGGCCATCAGCGTGCCGGCCTTGGCGGTTAGAACCAATTCGCCCGGCTCGTAGGATTCGATCCCTGCCAGGCCTAAGCTCGTCATCTGGCTATGCGCTTGGCCAGGCCGGCCCCAGCCGCGCTTCGTCGCGCCGCCGACAATTTCAAAAGTAGTCTCACCTGTTAGCGCGCCCCGCGTCAAATCGGCCGCTTCTTCTTCTGTTTGGGGGGCGAAGGTTTCCAAGGGATCTAAAACCGCGGCAAGTCGGGAAATGGCAACGCGCCGCCGTGCACATGCTGACGGCCAAGCTCGACGCACCGGTGCAGCACCGGGAACACCTTGCCGGGATTTAATAGCTGTTCAGGATCGAACGCGCATTTCACCCGCTGTTGCTGATTGAGATCGGTTTCGGAAAACATTTCGCCCATGAGATCGCGTTTTTCGACGCCGACACCATGCTCGCCGGTCAAAACGCCGCCCACTTCAACACATAATTTCAAGATTTCGGATCCGAACTGTTCGGCAGTTTCAAGCTCGCCTGGAACATTGATGTCGTAGAGGATCAAAGGATGCAGATTACCATCACCTGCATGAAAAACATTCGCCACGCGAAGGCCATAATTATCCGACATTTTTGAAATACGAGACAAAACTGCGGGTAATTTTG
>JABMOP010000090.1 GCA_013204125.1 Rhodospirillales bacterium
CCTCTAATGACATTGCTGGTGAGATCAAGCGGCGCCTCGAATTTTAGGCACATAGCCTGGCTAAATTTTGGCTATATATTTGGCTATATAAGGATTTCGAAGGCAATAGATGTATCGTTCAAGGATTAAAATACTGGCACTCGCCGGCGCTATGGAATTTGTTTACCGTTCTTTGGTATAGTCCCTTTAGGGTATATATATGTAACCGGAATTTGAATTATTTTAGACGGCGGAGTAGCGTTCTTTGGATGATCAGAAAACTTACGATCTTGCCGATCATTTTCTTGCCTGCGCGAAGCTCGGTCGCTATCTCACCGTGGCTTCAGATGACCGCTTCATAATCACTGACGATTTCAAAGGTAAAGGCGTCATTCATGAGGCGGTTGCGGTTGCGGCTATCTATTCCATTGATCCCTTGGTTGGCAGGGCGGCATTGCTGCCATTGTCAGGTGCAATGGATGTTATGGCGACCAGCGAGCGCGATAAATACGAGCGTTTATTCAATTTGATAATTGAACAAACGCTTTCCAGTGACGTCAAAGAATCTGCGGGCGCACTAATTGAAAGCCGTTTTCGGAAATCTGTAATCCGCGCGCTGGAAGCTGAATTGGACGACAAGCTAAACCCAGCGCGCCAGCGCTACCGCACCTTTCTGGCCGTTGTGAAGCGGATGATGGAAGGCGAAATTACCGCCAATCCCTTTATTGATGAATTTCGCGCCTACACGAAAGATGTGGCGGGAAGGCTGGATTTTGGCATCTTTAGCTTTGGCCTCGACAGCATTTTTCGCAGTATGCGCGTTCCGGAAACCGTTAAGCGCCTCCTGGTTATGGAAATATTTAAATTTCCGCCTTTGATTCGCCGCGAAATACTTTCAAACGTACTGGCCTATCCGGGGCAGACCCGCGATTTCGTCAGGTTTGTCGAAACCCTGGTGGAACGGCATCTGGAACCGGAACAAGTTATTCAAATCGATCTCTTGAAAGATTTGAAGCTTCGCCGCCTGTCAATGGAATCGATCAGCGCTCTGGCCGCTAATTCCCAAGCCGCGCTCGTTCACTAGACCCAAATTCTCCCTTAAATGAATAGGCTGACCTTTAGCGGAAGGTCGGTGTGGGTGGATTCTGTCTGGGTTTTTGCACCAACATGTAAAGTATTTCAAATTTTATCTAAATTTTATTTAAATAAAAATCAAATAAAAATGAAATAACAACTAAGTCAAAATAAACAATAACATTGACATTTACTTTAATTTGGATTAGATACTTTAAACTTGCTGGGAGTTATTTAAAGCCAGATCAAGACACAGATTAGGAATCTCCAGACGGAGCCGTAAGCGATGCTAGGAATTTTGAAAAAAATATTTGGCGCCGACATGAAACTGCTGCGCTCGGAAGCGGGCGGGGTAGCTGTCTATTCCGCGTTTATCGGTCTTATGGCGGTTGGTACAGGTGCATTGGCCGTTGATATCGGCCGGGCATCGGTTCTTCGTTCGCAAATGCAAAACCGCGCCGATGCCGGCGCCTTAGCCGCAGCGGCGCAGTTGGATGGCCGCGCCGGCGCACAAGAACGCGCGTTGGCGGTGGGCATGAACGCGACGAAAAGTTCCAGCGCCATTCCTTCTGATAATTCAGTATTGGCTGTGAATTCGGTAAAATTCTACAGCGAATATACGCCCGATAAAATCTTTGCGACTGGCGATGAGGATTCAAGATTTGTAGAGGTTGAATTGGCCACGCGTCAGATCGACTACGTCCTTACCGGGTTTATTTCAACGCCTACCAAGGCAACAGATACGCATTCCGCCCGCGCGGTTGGGCGCAGTGATCCGTTTATCTGTCATGCACCGCCGCTGATGCTGTGCGATCCCGGAGAAGCGGATGGAACAATGTCTTTGGCCGATGCGGATAACGCGGGTAGGCAAATTCAATTGATGCCGCCGCCGGCCGGCGGCACAGCGTGGTCGCCGGGCAATTATGGGCTCTTAGCGCTGCCCGACGGCAGCATCGGCGCCAGCGATATTTCAAAAGCGCTGTCGTCGGTGGTACCTGACGACTGTTACAACCTTGATGTTTCCACCGCCCCCGGTGTTAAAACCAACAAGGTGAAAGACGGCGTTAATGCGCGCTTTGATATTCCCGGTGGGCTGCCGTTGCCGGCGCCCAACGTGATGAATTATCCCAAAGATCCCGAAATCGAAGCCAGCACAGCGACGGTTATGGGCAGCGGCAATTGGGATATCGCCACATATTGGGCGGATCGGCACATCGGGCCGTTGCCGACGGCATTAACCGATGCGTCCCGGTATCAGGTTTATCTTTTTGAATTGGGATTTGAATTCGCGCGTAACGGAAAGAAAACGATTTACCCCCTCGCTGGCGGGCTGCCGGCTGGGTACACGACTGTTACGCCGGACGCTGCGGACATCCCAGTCGATGCCGCAGATTCTGATAATCCTTATGTTGATGGCGTCCCATCCCAGGCAGTAGCGGAAAACGGCCATGCGCGCCGCTTGGTTCAAATTGCCGTTCTCCAATGCGCGGCGCTTGGGGTGAAGGGTAGTCATACCTATCCGACTTCGGGTAATTTTGTCGAAGCGTTCATCACCCAGGCTGTCGAAAGTGCCCCAGCGGGCGGCATCTATGTAGAAATGGTGCGGCCGCTAACCACCACCAATGATCCGGATTTTCATTCAAATGCTAGATTGGTTGAATAGCTGGCAGGCCGATGAGCGCGGAAATGCGCTTATCGAGTTTGCCTTTGTCATTCCGCTTTGGTTGTTACTGACCACCGGCATGTTCGAGGTCGGGCGCGCCATGTACCAGACCAATGCCTTGGAAAAGTCGGTACGTGCTGCGGCGCTTTTTGCGGCGCGCCACAGTTTTCCGCTTTCTGCGGCAGTGCTGACCCAAACGGAAAACCTGGTTAAGACCGGAAGCGTGACCGGCGCCAGCGAAGTGGACGTTTCCGGTTGGGCCAAGGCCTCGTCCAATCTTCAGATTACGACATCAAATTTTGCCGTCGATGACGTGCTAATTCCGGTGGTTCGGATTAGCGCAACTGTGCCGTTTGATCCGATGATGAAAACCCTGCCGACGTTTTTTGGGATTAAGGACTTCACCATGAGCGCCGAACACGAGCAAGCCTATGTCGGCGATTAAACATAAATTTTTCTCTCGCCTGATCGATGACAGCCGTGGTGAAGCGATTATATCGTTCGCCATATTACTTCCAATGCTGCTCATGGTTTCACTCGGGACTTTGGAATTTGCTCTGATTGCGTTCGATTATCACCGCGCCGGCGAAGCGACACGCCGGGCGGCACGGATCGCCGTGGTCAAAGACCCGATCATCGCGCCCGTTGATTTCGCGGTCGGTCAATCCAGCACCTGTACCGGCGCAGGCGCTGCGGTGTCGTGTTCGGGCGGGGCTGTCGGAACAGCGGCAACCTTCACTCAGATTGTGACCAGCATGCAGGCTATTCTTCCTTCAGTCACGGCTGAGAATGTGCAGGTGGTTTATCGCGACAGCGGGCTCGGAGATCCGACCCTACCCGGTGGTATAATTCCGCTCGTGACAGTTCGCATTATCAATTTGCAGCAACAGTTCCATATGATCTCCGGCATTATGGGTATGCCGAATAGCTTTACCTTCCCGTCATTCGAGACCAGCCAAATGGGCTCCGGTCTCGGCCCAGCGCTCTAGCCTTCCCAATTTCCCTTATTATCTGAGCCAAATTTGGTCCGCCGCTTGTTTCGTTGCGGAGGCGAATTAATTCAAATTTTATCTATATTTGCAGGTAAATTGTATCTAAGTTAAAAGCAAATATAAAACAAATAAAAAACAATGTAATAAGAATCATTTTTCTTTATTTTACTTGACGAATTCTTCAATAACGATTAAATTGTTAATCACAGGAAGCGAGACATTGAGTAAACAAATTTAAGACCCACACGACCCTTAGACACATTGGAGACAGTCATGATTATCAAGAACATTACCAAACTGATTAAAGACGACTCCGGCGCCACCGCTATCGAATACGGCCTTATTGCCGCCTTGGTTTCGGTCGCCGGTATTGCAGCTTTGACCGCCATGGGCGGTGGTTTGCAGACCATGTTTAACGCGGTTGCCCTTGAATTGACTAAGGCAGTAACCCCGTAAGATAAGAATCGCCAACCAGGTAGGCGTCTCCACCGTCTGCTCGGTTCTCCTCAGCACCGGGATCGGCCTCGGTTGATCCCGGTGCACCCCACTCTAAAAACCCCGACGAAGCAGCCCCCCCCAATTTGCACCGCTTCGCACCAGGTTTAATTCGATGCGCCATTGGATCCCGAAAGATGTTTTCCGCTCTTTCATTATCAAATTTTACAGTTGCAGCCATGATGGCGCTTGCCGCCACCGGTGCCGTTAACGATATTCGCGCTTACCGGATTCCCAATTCATTAAATCTTTGTATTGCCGTTCTGTACCCAATTTATGTGCTTACCGCTGACAGCCCTGTTGATTGGAGTTCAGCCCTCATGATTGCCGGCGGAACCTTTGCCGTCGCCGCGGTTTTATTTTCGCTGGGCATTATGGGCGGCGGCGATGCCAAAATGATGACCGTTTTAGCCCTTTGGGCCGGCCCGACTTACATCTTGGATTTTGTCCTTGTGACGTCGGTCGTCGGCGGCGTGCTCGCCATCATGATGATGACTTCAGCGCGCCATGCCTTGGCGCTTGCCTGCGAAGCCATCGGTCAGCGCCGTTTGCGTCAAATTTTTCTCAATGATGTGCTGCCCTACGGAGTAGCCATTGCCGCTGGTGGGTTAGTTGTCGGTTTGGCGCTGATCGCCGGTAGATAGGAGGCCCCTATGACCATACGCGCACTCATATTAATGGTTTTTGCCCTTGCCGCCGCAGCGGCGACCGCACTTTTTGCTCGCAACTGGATCGCGGCGCAACGGGCTCAGGTCGAGAACGTGAGCGTCGAACAACGTTCGCCGGCCACCGAAATACTGGTTGCCAGGGCCCCGTTGCCGTCCGGCACATTTATTCAGGAAAAGCACATGAAATGGCAGGCTTGGCCCAAAGACGGCGTGGCTGACGGTTACGTCGTCAAGAAAATTGGCGCCGATACCAATGCCTCGCGTACAGGCCTGATCGGCGCAGTTGTTCGCACCAGCATTATCGCCGGCGAGCCGATTACGCGTAAACGCGTTGTGCAACCCGGTGACCGTGGCTTCCTTGCCGCCGTTCTGAACCCGGGCGCGCGGGCAGTATCTGTCCCCGTGAACGCCACCACAGGTATCGCTGGATTTGTTTTCCCGGGCGATCGGGTGGATTTGATCCTGACGGTCAAATTCAGCGCCAAT
The DNA here is from genome assembly GCA_013204125.1 of Rhodospirillales bacterium. Taxonomy (GTDB): domain Bacteria; phylum Pseudomonadota; class Alphaproteobacteria; order Rhodospirillales; family UBA2165; genus JABMOP01. Next base: position 5,358 of record JABMOP010000090.1, read on the forward strand.
GATGCAACCGGCAAAATGCAGACGCGCTATGTTTCAAAGACCCTCTTGAAAAAAATCCGCGTCATTGCAATTGACCAGAAAACGGAAGCCGAAGACGGAAAAATTAAGTTGGTTAAGAACGTCACTTTAGAAGTCGATCCTAAGCAGGCGGAAAAAATTGCCCTCAGTCTGCATATGGGCGCAATTTCGTTAAGCCTGCATAGTCTGGCGTTGGATAAAGATGATGCCACTCTTGCCGCGTTGTCACCAGTGGTTGGCCGAGAGGAGCAGAGCAAACGATCCGGTTTCACGCTGGACAGTGACGTCTTTTCCATGGGAGGCTCTGAAGCCCCGAGTTCCGATACACGCGTACAGGTGTTGCGTGGTTCCCAATCCGACAAAGCCAAGAATTAAGTCCGGCTTAGGAGATACCCTTGTTAAATACGAACACATTAAATAAAGGGCTTACCGGTCTAGCGCTGGTGTTCGTGTTTATCTTGGCGAACGCCTCGATCCCGGCGCGCTCGGCCGAGATCATTGGCGGCGGCGGCGACCAGCTCGAATTGGAAGTCGGCAAGGGAAAACTGGTGCGCCTCGATGGGCCGGCCAGAACCGTGTTCGTTGCCGATCCGACAATCGCCGATATTCAAGTGAAGTCGCCGCGTCTGATATATCTTTTGGCGCGCAAGCCCGGTGAGACGACATTGTTCGCTGTTGATGCCGATGAACACGTCCTCGCCAATATTCCGATTAAAGTCAGCCATAATTTGAGCAGATTGCGCCAAGCCATTAGCGATCTCGTCCCAGGGGCTGCCATCACAATCGAAAGCGTAGAGGGATCAATCATTATCGGCGGTGAGGTCGATAGCGCGACGGCAGCTAAAGATATTATCGACGTCGCAGAAAAATTTATCGCCGTAGGCGGCAGTGTCATCAATCGACTTAACATTAATGCGCCCAATCAAGTGAATTTGAGGGTTCGAATTGCAGAAATCTCACGCGACATTGACAAACAATTAGGCTTCAATTGGACCCTTGCCGGCGCTCTCGGCGGTTTGCCGATCACCTTGGCGACAACAAATTCTTTTACGTCCACAGCACTTCATTCGGTGACGTCCAGCCTCAGTAAACAGGGCTGGAACCTGAATTCGGTTATTGACGCGTTGGAAGACGAAGGGTTGGTCCAAATCCTAGCCGAACCCAACCTGAGCGCAATTTCTGGAGAAACGGCAAGTTTCCTGGCCGGCGGGGAGTTTCCGATACTGGTTCCCGGGGATGGCACTTCGGTTACCATCGAATTCAAAAAATTTGGGGTGTCGCTGGCGTTTACACCGACCGTTATCGGCAAAAATCGGATTAACCTGCATGTACGGCCCGAAGTCAGCCAGCTTTCCAGCACCAATTCCGTTACCCTGAATAATTACAGTGTTCCGTCGCTGACGACGCGGCGGACTGAAACGACGGTGGAATTGGCGAGCGGCCAAAGCTTCGCAATTGCCGGATTAATTCAAAACAATGTGACCCACGATGTTTCCAAATTTCCAGGTTTGGGCGACGTGCCTATACTCGGCCAATTGTTCAAATCCGATCGTTTTCAACACGACGAAAGCGAACTCGTGATCATCGTGACGCCCTATATGGTCAAACCCACATCCCAAAGGCTTTCGGCGCCGACGGACGGGTTTGTACCCCCTCATGATGCCCAGCGTTACTTCAATGGCGGCACCAATCGCAAAACCAAGAATCCCGGTCCGGTCCGGACACGGAGCCATGATGGCTCCAAACTTATCGGTCCGGTTGGTTTCGAGTTGAATAATTAGGAGATGCCGATGTCTGCTTTTAAATCGATCCCGGTTATTCGGAACGTCTGCACTCTTTTTGCGGCCGCAATTCTTGCCAGTTGCTCGCAAAGTTACGTCGAGGAATTGCCGCTCGGAAATGTGCAGAAAACACTGCGCGCCGACATGACTCCGAAGGGCGTCATCCTGTCGGTGCCCGGGTGTCCCGATTGGACCGAGGATACGAGAACCACTTACGCCAACGGGGTTCATAGTAATTTCGGCTGCGCTGACGCAACCAACTTAGGGATGATGGTTGTCAATCCGAACGATGTTTGGGCTGGGCGTAAACTGGGACCGGCGGATGGTGCCTATTCAGTTGGCGCCATTGAGCGTTATCGCAAGGGCAAGACCACGCCGCTCTTAACCGGTAGCTCGGCGACCGGCGAATCTGCGCCAGATGATAGCGCTGGCGCCACAAGTAAGGGGGGATCATGAACGCGCTAGCATCTCTCAAAAAGTCATTGGTTAAATATAGCGCTGAGAGCTATTTTGCCGCCGTCGAGGACGATGCCAGCCGGGCTGTCGTCGCCGGTATTGCCGAAGAATTCGGCTGGCCGGTCGAGCTTATTGTCAAAGGCGGTATCGACCAGATGATCGAATATTTGGTCTCAGTGCCGACGCCGGAAATTCTAATTGTCGATCTTTCCTCCTCGTCCGACCAGATTTCCGATCTACAACGTCTGGCGCAGGTATGTGACGAAAAAGTCAAAGTGCTTGCCCTCGGCAGCCAAAACGATGTGCAGTTATACCGAAAGGTCATGTCATTTGGCGTTAGCGATTATTTGGTTAAACCGGTGTCCCCTGAAGACCTGCGCGATGCGCTGCAATTATTAACGGCGCCGGCGCAGACGGCGGCCAATTCCGATGGTAAGGCGGGCATCACGGCCTTTGTTGGTGCCAGGGGTGGCGTCGGGGCGACAACCATCGCGGTGTCGATCGCGTGGAATATGGCACATTGTTTCAACACAAAAACGGCATTGTTTGATCTGGATCCTAATTTCGGAACTGCTGCGCTTATGCTTGATCTGGAACCAGGCAAGGGTCTCAGCGAAGCCTTGGAAAATCCCGACCGGATTGACGAATTGTTCGTCGCCCGCGCCATGGTTCGCGAATCGGACACGCTCATGGTGTTGTCGGCGGAAGAGTCTATCGGCAACGCTTGTACCATCGATTCTAATGCGGTAGCGCGGCTGAGCGGGCTGATGTCCGAAAATTTTGATGAAATTGTCATGGATGTTCCTCGGCGTGCGGTTTTGGGGGATGTAGGCGTGCTTGCCGGGGCAGATCGGATCATCATTGTCTCGGACGCGTCGCTTGCCGGAATGCGGGATACCAAACAGATAGTCCAAACGGCATGCGAAGTGGCGCCGGAAGCACGTGTTTTGGTCGTCGTGTCGCAGATCGGCCGGATCAAAGACGCCGAGGTCGCCTTGGCTGACTTTGAAGCCGGTATCGGCCGAAGCGTTGATTTTAAAATCCCATATGATGCCAAATCTGTGGCGCGGGCGATTGCCGCTGCCGAAGCTCTGCCGTCGGCGGCGCCCGGTGGGCTGGCAACACGCGAGCTGATGAAATTGACAGAAAATATTGGTGATTTTGGCGAGCCGGAAAAACCGGGACTATTGGCTAGGTTTAAAA